>JBMCUI010000017.1:0-16544 GCA_048622675.1 Spirochaetota bacterium
GGGGTGGGGCTTTCCCCCTGCATTATCCCCTCTGCAGGAAAACCTAATTTCACCCTGAAAGAGAATGAGATGGAAGTGGGGATAGGACATCACGGGGAGACGGGCATTAAAAAGATGGAAATCAAGCCTGCGGATGAAATTGCAGAGATGATGCTGGACATTGTTCTTCCTGATCTTCCTTTCCAGGGCGGTGATGAGGTATGCGTCCTGCTGTCAGGACTGGGTGCTACCCCGCTAATGGAGATGTACATACTGTACAGAAAAATGAAACAGATTTTAAAGAACCAGAAAATATCAGTATATAAAACCTATATTGGAAACTTTTTTACCTCCCTGGAAATGGCAGGGGTAACCCTTACTATGATGAAGCTGGACGATGAGCTGAAGGGGCTGCTGGACTATCCTGCAGATGCAGTACATTTCCGGCAGGTGTGATTGTTTTGGCTGGTAATGATAGGCATTCGGCTGACGCCGAGGCATTATAAATTCAGCAGGTTGGAGGATCTTCTGCTGACTCTGATGTACCAAATTAATATTTCATATCGGATAAAATCATTGATTTTAAACCAGGAGGAGCAATATGGCACAATTCAAATATGGACTGCAGTTACTGCTGTGGACCGAGTTTTTCCGCAGGGAGAACATAGGGCTTATTAAAAAAGCAAAAGACCTGGGATTTGACGGTGTTGAGGTGCTTTTGAATGATCCGGATACATTTCCAGTACAGGAAGCCAAACAGGCCCTAAAAGAGCATGACATGGGCATTAACTTTGCTGTAGTCCTGGGAGAAGATACCAACAGCATTTCCCCGGATGAACAGGTGCGGAACAACGCACAGAAGTTTATGACAAAATGCATTGATACTGCCTGCGCAGTAACAGGCGGAGGATGCGGCATAGGCGGAGTAAACTATGCAGGATGGGGATATTTCTCCGGCTCTCAGCGGACCGGGCAGGAGTGGGAATGGGCAGTCAGTTACTACAAACAGGCAGCAAAGTATGCGGCGGAAAAGAACATCACCCTGTGTGTGGAGCCGGTCAACCGTTTTGAGACACACTTTATGAATGTAGCCAAAGACGGGGTGCAGTTCTGCAAGGACACCGGCGAGCCTAATGTAAAGGTCCACCTGGACGCCTACCATATGATCAGGGAGGAAAAGGATTTCTACCAGCCCATCGTTGATACCGGTAAGTACCTGGGGTACTTTCATGCCTGTGAGAACGAAAGGGGCATTCCAGGTACCGGTCTGGTCAACTGGGAAGAGGTATACCGGGGATTGAAGGATGCAGGTTATAAGGGGTGGATTACCATAGAATCGTTTACACCGGATATAAAATCAATTGCCAGGCTCACCGCAATATGGAGGCAGCATGCTCCCAGTGCAGATGCACTGGCCGGAGAGGGACTGAAAAACCTTAAGGAAATCGAAAAGAACATTCTCGGTGGGTAGTAATGGGAAGTGAAAAGGTATATTTTCTTGGACTGGATTTTGGCACAGAATCAATACGGGGGGCGCTTTTCGATCCTGAAGGAAAAATGGTTTATACTACCTTCAGGGAGTATAAAACTTATTTTTCTCATCCGGGATGGGCTGAGCAGAAGCCCGATGAATGGTGGGGGTGCTTCCTGGAAGTAGTAAAGGATATTGTTCAAAACTCCGGGATAAGCACCGAACAGATCCTGTCAATGGCAGCTGACACCACCTCATGCACTGTGCTGGCGCTGGATGAAAACTTCAACCCTCTGAGAAATGCCATTATCTGGATGGATGTCCGTTCCTTCAACCAGGCCGACCATATTGCAGGCTCAGGAATGGACGCTTTAAAGTATAATGGGTTTGGGAGGGTTTCTGCTGAATGGATGCCTTCCAAAGCTATGTGGATGAAAGAAAACGAGCCCCGGGTGTACCACAAGGCCCGGTATATCTGTGAGTTCCAGGACTGGGTAAATTACCGGCTTACCGGCGAATATACCGGGAGCATCAACAATGTAACGGTACGGTGGTATTATAACTCCCGGGAAGGGGGATGGCCTCAGCAGTTTTATCAGAAGATAGGACTTGAAGATGTAATACAAAAGTTTCCATCTAATATTCTGGAGCTGGGCAGGCCGATAGGAAAAATTAGGCCCCAGCTGGCAGATGCCACCGGCCTCTCCAGGGGCACTCTGGTGGTCCAGGGTGGTGCAGATGCATATGTGGGAGTGCTGGGGGTAGGAGCAGTAAAACCGGGAAGACTGGCTTTTATAACAGGTTCTTCTCATCTTATGCTGGGCCACACCGAAAAAGGGTTTTACAAGAATGGTATTTTCGGGGCATTTCCCGACTGTGTCATGCCCGGTTTATATGTAGTGGAGGGTGCTCAGATCTCCACAGGTTCAGTGTTAAAGTGGTTCAAAGAGAAGTTTATTTCTCAGGAGTATTACAGGGAAGCGGAAAAAAATAACCTTGCCATCTACGAGTATATGAACAGGATGGCGGAAAAAATAAGGATAGGCTCAGAAGGTCTCATTGTATTGAATTACTGGCAGGGAAACAGGAACCCCCTGGTAGACTCACAGGCAAGAGGGGTGATATGGGGGTTGTCCCTGAAACACACCCCGGTGCATATATACAGGGCCATAATGGAAGCGGTATCATACGGCACGGAACATATCATGAGGTATTTCAGAGATGCAGGTTTTGAGACCCGTGAAGTATATGCCTGCGGTGGTGCTACAGAGAGCGAGCTGTGGATGCAGATACAGAGTGATGTAATTGGGACCCCTATCTATTTAACCAGGGAGCCCAATGCACCGCTTCTGGGTGATGCGATACTGGCTTCGTATGGTGCAGGGTATTACCGCAGCATCACTGAAGCAGCTTCAAAAATGGTGAAGGTACGAAAAAAGATCACTCCAAACCCGGAGAATACCCGGGCATACACCTACTATGTGGATAAATACATTCAGACCTACCCGCGAATGAAAGACCTTATGCATGATATGCTCAAACATGAAACCGGTTAATGTATGTCTATAATTATGACCAGTATTTCTCTTTTGCGGACTATATTGTGGAAGACATGAGAGGTATACCTGGGATTCTAAAGAAAATGAACAGAAATAACAAGAGGGCGGGGAAATGAGATTTCAAAACAAATATGTTCTTATTACAGGCGGAGATAAGGGAATAGGAAGGGCAGTGGCCCTTGCATTTGCAAAACAAGGGGCCGGGCTGGTAATAGGTTATTACAAAGATCACTCAGCAGCGGAACAGACCTCCGGTATTATTAAAAATATGCGGAGGTCTGTGGAAATAGTACCGATGGATGTACGAAAGAAGCAGGACTGTGAGAAGCTGGTAAATGTCTGTGTGGAAAAATATGGAAAGCTTGACATAGCGGTAAATAATGCAGGCGTATCCACCATGAACAGGGCTGTTGATCTGACCGAAGAGGAGTGGGATTTTAATATGGATGTAAATGCAAAGGGGGTTTTTTTCTGCTGTCAGGCTCAGGTCAAACAGTTTATAAATCAGGCGGAAGGGGGAAAAATTGTTAATATTGCATCAATTGCTTCCAAGAGACCTGCCCCCCTTCTTTCTCACTATGCCGCTTCCAAGTTTGCTGTGCTGGGGTTTTCGAAATCCCTTGCAATGGAAGTAGCAGAACACGACATAAATGTTAACTGTGTCTGCCCCGGTCTGGTAAAAACATCCATGCAGCAGAGAGAAATAGGATGGGAAGCAGAATTAAGGGGACTTACCCAAGAACAGGTAAAAAAGGATTATGTTGAATCAATTCCTCTGGGAAGGCTGGAGGAACCGGAGGATGTTGCAAAGGTGGTGCTGTTTCTTGCATCTGAAGATGCTGGGTTTATGACAGGCCAGGCTGTTAATGTTGCAGGGGGGATGGAAATGGCAGTATGAATCAGGATTTATGCATAAAATATAATATTTAGCACACAGGAGGTTTTATATGGCAAAGTTTAAATACTCGGCAGGACTTTGGGCACTGGGAGGGGCAGCTGATAGATATGTACCCGGTGGGTACAGCGCCGAATCACCATCACTCAAAAAGCTTATTGAAATGGCGGCAAGTGTGGAGGGGATAGATGGTGTGGAAATTATCTCTTCCCAGGCGGAGGGAATAGACTCCAGGGATTTAAAAGCATGGCTTTCTGATAATAATGTTGCACTTACCAGCATTCTTGCCAATACCTTTGGAGACCGCAAGTTCCAGCTGGGCTCCATTACCAATACAGATCCAAAGCTCCGTGCAGAGGCAATGGACATAGGTAAAAAAACAATTGACAGCGCATCCACCCTGGGATGCCCAGCGGTGTGTCTGTGGCTGGGAAGCGATGGGTACGACTACTGTTTTCAGATAGATTACCGAAGACACTGGGAGGACTTAAGAAAGAGTATCACCGAGCTGGCCGGATACAACCCTGACATTAAGATATGCCTGGAGTATAAACTGAAGGAACCGAGGAAATACGAGACCATAGGTGCTGTGGGAAAAGCCCTCTACCTTGCCAGAGAATGCGGGGACAATGTGGGGGTAACCCTTGATTTCGGTCACTCTCTTATGTCCAAGGAAAAGCCGGCAGAGTCGGTGGTGCTGTTGTCCATGTATGATAAGATGTTCAATGTACATATCAACGATGCCTACGGAGAATGGGACGACGATATGATAGTGGGTACCATTCACCTCCAGGAGACCATGGAGTTCATGTACTATCTCGAACAGGTGGGCTATGATGGATGGGTCGGACTTGACATTTTTCCATTCAGGATGGACGGAAAAACTGCGGCGGACCTGTGCATCAAAAACCTCCGGAGCATAGAGAAGGTACTGGACAGAATCGACAAAAACAAGCTCAAGCAGGCCATGACCACCCTTGATGCAGGAAACTCCCAGAAGATCATCAGAGATGCTATTTTCGGTGATTAAACCGGGTTTTTATCTGAAGCTGCTGGTATAAAGGAGGGTTGACAAACCAAAATCCAGATGTTATTGAATTTAATTAGTGGCATTATTGCCTTGAGCGTTCAAATGGGTAATTGTGCTCTAAAAGAGGGAGCAAAGGCGTGATATTGGAAGGAGGTGATAAGCAGTGAGAAAGAAATACACTGTAGATTGATTAGGATTGTACAGTTAAGCATGGTTGAGTACAATGAAGTTAGTTTATAAAGTTGGTTGAAAACTTTTGTAGTAAAATGAAAGGAGATGAATTATGAAAAAGTACCTTAGGTTAACAGCAGTACTTGTTGGTCTGCTTTTTGTTTTCTCGGGGTATATCGCGTTTGCAGCAGGACAGAAAGAGGAGGCAGCACCCGGGGAAGAGAAGTATGAAATTGTAATGGTGGTAAAGCTGGAAGGTGTAGCCTGGTTTGACAACATGAGGCTGGGCATCCAGGAGTTCAACGATAAGCATCCTGATGTAAATGCTTACCAGATCGGTGCAGACACAGCCGATCCGGCTGCCCAGGTTGCACTGGTGGAAGACCTTATCGCCAAGGGAGTAGATGCCATTCTGGTGGTTCCCAATGACCCCGAATCACTGGTCCCCGTTTTCAAAAAGGCTAACGACGCAGGAATCCTTACTTTCACCCATGAGGCCTCCAACCAGAGACAGGTAAGCTACGATGTGGAAGCTTTTGACAATATTGCCTACGGAAGGCATATGATGGATATTATGGCCGAGTGGATGGACTACAAGGGCCAGTGGGCAGCATTTGTAGGCCACCTCACCTCCACCACTCACAACGAGTGGGTTGATGGTGAAGAAATGCAGGCCGAAGAAGAGTACCCTGAGCTGGAAATGGTTGAGACCAGGATCGAGGAGAGGGAGAACCAGCAGATCGCCTATGAGAAATCCCTGGAGCTTCTCAAGAAATATCCAGAGCTGGATGGGATAATGGGGAGCGCCATGAGTACAGTGCCTGGTGCAGCAAGGGCAATAGAGGAAAAAGGCCGCGTCGGCCAGACCGGGGCCTTCGGGACCTGTTTGCCATCGGTAGCAGGCGACTACCTGGAAAGCGGTGCAGCCAAATCCATACATTTCTGGGTACCTGCAGATGCAGGGTATGTTACAGCCAATGTGGCATACAAGCTGCTCAAAGGTGAAAAAATCACTGAAGGAATGGACCTGGGTAAACCAGGATACGAGAATATAACCATACAGGAAAACGAGTCCGGTACACCGGTCATATACGGAAGTGCCTGGGTAGATGTAGACAAGGAAAATCTTGATGAATGGAAAAACCCGGACGGGAGCTACAAGCTGTAAGTAGTGCTGATAACGGTTGGCTGGAGGATAACTGTTTTTCTCCAGCCAGCTTTTTTATATATTATGGAAAAGGTTTCGGGTTTTATAGCATAAAAAGGGGAGTTAACATGAACCAGCAGCTCCTGGAAGTAAAAGGTATTAGCAAGTCTTATGCCGGTGTGCAGGCACTCTACAGGGTAGGTATGGCAATAGGGAAAAGTGAAATACACTGCCTGGTTGGTGAAAACGGCTCCGGCAAGTCTACATTGATCAAGATAATTGCCGGAGTGGAAAGGCAGGATGAAGGAGAAATTATACTCAACGGCAGTCGATACCAGCACCTCCATGCTATAGACTCCATCAGGGAAGGCATCCAGGTAATATACCAGGACCTGGCTCTTTTCTCCAATCTTACCGTGGCGGAGAATATATCCCTCAACCAGATGGTGGAGCAGAACAATAAGATTGTCAACTGGTCTGATGTTAAGGAAGTTGCAGAAAAGGCAATGTCCGAAATAGAGGAAAAGCTTGAGCTGAATGAGCGGGTTGAAAATATTTCCATGGCAAACAAACAGATAGTTGCCATATGCAGGGCATTGACCCAGAATGCCAGGTTGATTATAATGGATGAGCCTACCTCTGCCCTCACCAAGGAAGAGATTGACCACCTTTTCTCGGTAATTACCAGGTTGAAAAACAAAGGAATATCTACCCTTTTTGTGAGCCACAAGCTCAGCGAGGTTTTCCAGATAGCTGAAAATGTTACCATCCTCAGAGATGGTAAGAAGGTAGGAGATTACCGGACCGGAGAGCTGGACCATGATAAGCTTGTTTACCTCATGACCGGAAAAAAGGTGGAGGAAGTGGGTTTTAGTTATCAGGACTCATCTCAGAAAAAGGTGCTGCTTGAGGTCAGGGCCCTTACCAAACAGGGGCAGTTCAGGGACATAAGCTTTAAACTGAAAGAAGGTGAGGTTCTGGGCATCACCGGTCTTCTCGGCTCGGGCCGCACCGAAATGGTCCTGTCCATTTTCGGGCTCAATCAGCTGGATTCCGGTGAGATATACATAGAAGGAAAAAAAGTACATATAAACTCCCCTCAGGATGCAGTAAATATGGGTATTAGCTACCTTCCTGAAGACAGGTTAAGCCAGGGACTTTTTCTGGAGCAGTCTATTGGTGACAATATTGTAGTTACCACAATGAAAAAAATCCTGAACAAGATAGGGCTTATTAACATAGAAAAAAAACAGAAAGCGGTTCGGAAGGGCATAAAGGACCTGGATATAAGAACACCATCACCCCAAGTACCGGCCCGGAGCCTTTCGGGCGGGAACCAGCAGAGAGTGGTGCTGGCCAAATGGCTTGCCACCAAGCCAAAGATCTTTATTCTGGATGGACCTACCATAGGAATAGATATAGCCTCCAAAAGCACCATCCACAGCATTATCCGTGAGCTGGCCCGATCGGGGATGGGAATTATTATTATATCAGATGAGATGAACGAAGTTCTGCAGAACTGCAACCGGATACTGGTAATGAGAGAAGGGGTGATTATAGAAGAAATAGACGATACAGATAGCGTTTCCGAGGAGCAGCTGTTTGATATAGTAAGCGGCAAAGAACTCCAGAGGGTATGATGATGATTAGAAGAGCCTTTCGCACCAATGAGTTCTATCTTTTTCTGGTTCTGGTGGCTTTTTCCATGACCCTGACCATTATCAATCCTGCTTTTTTTTCCCTGGAAAACCTGTTTGACCTGATCAGGAGCAGCGCAGGGATGGCTGTTCTGGCTATCGGGGTATTCCTCGTGCTGCTTTCAGGAGGAATTGATGTCTCATTCACTGCAATAGCTATTGCAGGGCAGTACGTATCTGTGAATGCACTTATTGCACTTGGTGTAGATAACCTCTACCTGGCACTTTTAATCTCCTGCAGTTTGGGGATAGCCCTGGGTTCCATCAATGCGCTTCTTATTTCCATATTTGAGATTCCTACCCTGATAGCTACCCTGGGTACATTAAATGTGTTTCATGGTGCGCTTCTGGCCTTTGTGGGGACCAAAGCGGTAAATGTTGGACAGATGCCGGATTGTTTTAAAGCTTTTGGTGCAGAAGAGATTGTAACCATTACTGCTGCTGATGGGTCAACCTATGGGCTTTCCATTTACTTTTATGTGGTGATTGCAGTGGTGGCAGTAAGCTGGGTTATTCTCAGGTATACCATGCTGGGAAGGGGAATATATGCCATTGGTGGAAACAGGGAGGCAGCAAAAAGGGCCGGTTTTAACATCGTTGGAACACAATTTTTTATCTACTGCTATGTAGGCTTCCTGGCAGGTCTTATGGGAGTAATGCATGTATCAGTGATACGATACAGCAATCTCATGTACATTGTGGGCACCGAACTAAGTGTAATTGCTGCAGTAGTACTGGGAGGGGCCAGAATAACCGGAGGCTCCGGCTCTATTCTGGGCACCATTCTGGGGGTGGCTATGATAGTAATTCTTGAAAAAAATTTGGTGTTGATGGGTCTTTCTTCCTACTGGCACCAGTTTTTTGTGGGTCTGATAATAATTATAGGTGTGAGCACTACCTACTACCAGAGCAAGCTCAGGAGCCGGAGGACCCTGGCTTATTTGAGGCAGTAATTTTCATTGTAGAGGAGACAGTAATTGTTTGGTCGACGATCCAATCTTGTTGTACTGGTCATTACCCTGGTGATAGTAATACTGGTAATGTCAGTGTTTCTCCCCGATAAATTTTTAACCCTCATTAACTTTCAGTCCATGACCAGCCAGTTCCCAGAGTTCGGGCTTCTGGCCATCGGGATGATGCTGGCTATGATAAGCGGGGGGATAGACCTTTCAGTAGTATCCATAACAAACTTTACCGGGGTGTTAACGGCAATAGTACTCAAGAGCTATACCGGCGAGGCTGGTACAGGGGTTTCTACTGTCATATTTCTGGCCATCATGACTGCTCTGGCTGTATCTGCCCTCTGCGGTATGGTCAACGGCACCCTTATTTCCCAGGTGGGTGTTCCGCCCATACTGGCTACATTGGGTACCCAGGGGCTTTTTCTGGGACTGGCCATTGTCATAACAGAAGGGCACGGAATCCATACCTTCCCCACCAAATTCCTGTTTATTGGAAGCGGGACCATCGGGGCCCTGCCTATGCCCCTGATAATTTTTATCGCCTGCATTCTTCTGGTGTCCCTTCTGCTGAAAAAGACCACTCTGGGGCTCAATATGTATATGGTGGGCTCCAACCCGGTGGCTGCGAGATTTTCTGGAATCGACAATAACAGGGTTCTGCTGAAGACCTACATGATTATTGGCCTGCTGGCAGGGGTCTCTTCACTTATTATGATTTCCAGGGTTAACTCCATTAGGCCTGGATACGGATATGCCTACCTGCTCCAGGCTATACTTGTCCCGGTTCTGGGAGGCACCAATCCATACGGAGGGTCAGGTTCAGTACTGGGGGTAGTTATAGCAATTATCCTTCTGCAGCTCCTTCAGAGTGGTTTCAACATTCTGGCTTTCAGTCCATTTTTTAGAAAGTTCATATGGGGCATGATGCTGGTGCTGATTATGGTCATCAACTATGTTATCCAGTACTACCAGAAGAGGGGAAAAAAGATAAAGCCCCAGGAGGTGCAGACTGCTGATGAAGCGGGAAGCAAATAAAATTCCAGCCGGAAAAAGACTCGGCAATATGTAAAGACGGATTGCTTTTCCTGGTTATGAGGTCTCTGTAAAATTCCTGATTACACTTATTTATTAGGTTATTTCTCGTATACGGAGGAGAGAGTATGAAAAAAAAATTTCAGGATAATGTTCTAGCTCAGAGAAACAGGTTTAAAATTACAGAAGGAGAGCTTCAGAAAAGAATAGACAAAGCACCTTTTGGTGATAAGACCAAGAAGTGGGCCAGAGATTGGAGTACATACGGGTCTTATGGCGAAGTTGGATGGGGGATATTCGAAGCCACTCCCATTATTGAAAGAGCAGAAGGGGCCCATCTTTATGATGCCGATGGAAAAGAGTATATCGATCTGCTCTCCGGTTTTTCTGTTTCATCACTGGGAGAATGCAACAGGGAAATAGCCAGGATTATTCAGGAACAGGCCCGGAAGCTTATTCATTACTTTGATTTTCCTCATCCTGAAAGAATAAAATTGGCTGAAAAATTGTCACGGTACTCCAAAATAAGACAAAAAACCAGGGTTATGTTTGGCGTCACCGGTTCGGATGGTATTGAGCTTGCGGTTAGAGCTGCTCGGTATTACACCGGTCAGCCTTACATACTTACTGCCTACGGTGATTACCACGGAGTCACTTACGGGACCATGGGTCTGACCGGAAAGGGTAACATGCAGCCATACTTTTATCCGGTATTACCTGATAAAGCTGTGGGGTATATACACTTTCCTTACTGCTACCGTTGTTTCTATGACAAAACCTATCCCTCCTGTGATATGTTCTGTATTAAGAGTTTTGAAAAGCTTTTGGACAGCAAGGAGTCGCCATACACAGATGGAAGCAATGGTATGAATAATGTAGCAGCCATACTGGTATCAGCTTTCCAAAGTTCAGCAGGGTATTACACCTCTCCTCCAGAATATCTTAAACAGCTCAGGAGGATAACGGACAAATTCGGTATGCTTCTGATAGTGGATGAAATCCAGGCCGGATTGGGGAGAAGCGGGAGATTGTGGGCATTTGAATACTCTGATATAGAACCGGACATGATTGTTGTTTCCAAAGCCCTGGGTGGAGGAATACCCATATCAGCTGTAATTGCCAGAGCGGAAATACTGGAAGAGTGGGGTCCAGGAGCACATGTTTCAACTCAGGCGGGAAATGTACTGGCCTGTGCAGCGGGGAATTATGTAATGGAGGTAGTGTCCTCTGAGGAGTTTTTAAATGAGGTGAACCAGAAAGGCGAGTACTTTCTGGAGGGACTGAAAAAACTGGAAAAAAAGCACCCCATAATCGGAAATATAGACAACAGGGGAATATATACAGGAGTGGAGCTGGTCAATAATAGAAAAACCAAAGAACCCGCACTGAAGGCTTCAACGTATATCAGGGACAGGTGTGTGGAGGAAGGGCTTCTCTATGAAAAGGGGGGATATTACTACAACCGGATGCAGCTTATTCCTCCCCTCACTATTGATTACAGTGACATAGACAGAGTTATGGAAATATTTGACCGTCTGTTCGAAGAAGCAGAAAAGAAGTTTGGTATAAAGTAATACGTTATTCCCGATCAAGGATTTATTTTGGTTTTTTTATAACAGGGGTGCTAGGGAAAAGAAGTCAAGTACTGATTGGTAGGAGGAGGAACTAATGGATAATGAAAAACTGGCAGATAAAATAAACGAATATATAGAATCGGAAAAAGATAACATTGTTTCCACCTTGAAGACCTACATTAACTATAAGTCAATAAATAAAGAGCAGCTGCTGGAAGGGCAGAAAACTGAAATTGTTGAATGTCAGAAATGGCTGAAAAAGCAAATGGAAGATATGAACTGCTTCGATAACATAGATTATTACGAGCTTGAGGAAAAAAGGCCCAATGTGGTGGGTGTAAAGAAGGGGAAAGGTGGAGGCCGCTCCCTTCTGTTTAATGCTCATTCTGATGTGGTAACGGTAAGTGAAGAACAGAAAAAAGCCTGGAAGGTGCTTTCAGCTTTCGATGGCGGAATAAAAGACGGAAAAGTTTGGGGAAGGGGAGCCACAGATATGAAGGGCGGCGGCACTGCAATGCTGTATGCTTTTAAGGCATTGAAGGAGCTGAGGATAAATCTGAAAGGTGATCTGATTCTGAGTTACGTTGATGGTGAGGAATCAGGAAGGGCTGAGATAGGCATCTGGTCCTTGATAGACAGGGGCTATACTGCAGATTTTGCAATTATGGGTGAGCCAACCAACCTGAATATTTTTAACAAGTCAAAGGGAGAAATCTACCTGGATATTAAAGTTGAAGGCGAATCCACCCATATCTGCAACCGTTACAGGACAATCTGGCCACAGAAAACAGAGGAGCAAAGGGTAGGGGTAAATGCCATTGACAAGATGGTAAAACTAATCAATGCCTTCAGTGAGCTGGAGCGTTCCTGGGGGCTTGAATACTATGATCCGGACCTGGAGCCGGGTTCCACTACTGTTACGGTATCAATGATAAGAGGGGGAGAGAGCTTTTCTGCCCAGGCAGGTGAATGTACCATGACTATTGCTTCTATGTTCGCTCCCCAGCTGAGTGTGGAGGAGATTAAAGGTCAGCTTATGGGGACCATAGAGTGCACCTCCAAATATGACTACTGGCTGAAGGACCACCCACCCCGGGTAAGCCTTCCATTTCCTGCAAAAGTACCGCTGGATGTTCCCCGGGATGATGAATCAATAAGGACCTGTGAGCAGTCCTTTCAGGAGGTTATGAAGCAAAAACCTACTGTCCGGCCTTCTCCTTTTGTAGGCGACGTTAATTACATGTTCGAGAAAGGCATAAAAGGGGTAAACTGGGGCCCCGGTGATTTAAGCATGGGTATCCACGGTCCAAACGAGCATGTGCCTGTGGACCAGGTGCTGAATGCTGCTAAAATATATGCTGTTACTGCACTCAACTGGTGCGGCCTCACGGAGTAGCATTGTACCTATTTTCTTGACTTTTGAGATAAATATTTTAATTTCAGAACTAAAGGGTAGTTCTTTTCAGGATTGATCTTTTTAATAAGAGGCTGTGGTAGGGGAATGTGGAAGAGCCACAGCGGTCCCGCCACTGTAACCGGTGATGAAACCAGCTTTGACCATTGTACTGCACCTGGCATTGAATAACGGGTTGGTATGAGAAGGTGCTGGGAGTAAGGTGATCCGGAAGCCAGGATACCATCCGCAGCCTGTAGCATCTCTCGAGGGTGGAGCAATGTTACCTTTAAATAGAGAAAACCCTTGCCTTTCACCTGAAAGGTAGAGGGTTTTTTGTTTATATACAACTGGTGATAAAAAATTATGAAGATGGATATTTTAAGTTCGCCTTTACGTACTGACCATTTCTTAATTCTGCAGGGACTTGCAGTTTATGGTTATTTGAGTTTATGAACATGAGAAAATTCATTGTATACCGGGGTTTGTGGTATTTTTTGTACAGCTCTGTTGTCCGTTCTGTTGTAGTGCTGGTCGTGGTTATACTGGGTCTTTTCGGCGCTGCTTACGGGGCTACAGGCTTGGATTCCAGGGGCGAGGTTGTCCATGTCCCTCAACGGAATGTAAGAATAGTATCCCTTTCTCCTGGTGCGACTGAGATTCTGTATGCACTGGGGCTGACCGAAGAGATTGTGGGTGTTTCCGATTACTGTAATTATCCCCCGGAGTTTGTAAAAACTAAACCAAACATGGGGGGATTCTCAACTCCAAATATAGAGAGGATTGAATCGGTTTCGCCCCATGTGGTGATTCTTACCACGGTAGTTCCAGTCTCAGTCAAAAACCAGTTTGACAGGCTGGGAGTAGAGCTGTTTGTAGCAGAGCCAAAGAGCTTTGAAGATCTTTTACATATCATCACCCAGTTCGGGAAATTATTCGGGAAGGAGAACAGTGCACGGAAAATGGTCCATACCATGAAAATGCAGGCAGGGGAGGTTGTCCAGGCAGTCAGGCAAAAAAGCCTCAGGCCGGTTACCACATTTATTGAAATCTGGTACAACCCTTACTATGCTGCAGAAAAAAACAGCCTGCCTGGCGATCTGGTAGTAATGGCCGGAGGCAAAGTGGTGCCTGATACAGGCAGCAGCTACTCCAGGATAAATGAAGAGGCTATTCTGAAGATGGCCCCACAGGCTATTATTCTGGGACATAAGACAGGGATGAAAAATTTTCTGGAAACCCATAGAAACCTCTCCAGCATACCTGCCATACGCAACAACAAGGTACTGGCGCCCAACCCTGATGAGTTTCTGCGGCCTGGTCCCAGGGTAGTAAAGGCATTACAGGAAATAGCCCATTTTCTCCACCCGGAGGCATTTTAGCGGCAGCTCATGACTAAATTTAAGAAAAACTACATTCCTTATCTGATACTTTGTGGAGTGCTTGCAGCAAGTTTTATCATCAGTGTTTCCTCAGGTCCTGTGCGGGTACCCCTGAGGAGCACCCTTGAGATTTTTTTGTCCGGTATTCAGGGAAGCGATCAGGTTGAAGCTGCGGATGTATACAGGGATATTATATTAAAAATACGGCTTCCAAGGGTGCTGCTTGGTATGGTGGTGGGAGCTTCCCTTTCCATTGCCGGACTTATTTTCCAGGCACTTTTGAAGAATCCCCTGGCTGACCCCTATACTCTGGGTATTTCTGCAGGTGCTTCTTTGGGGGCAGGGCTGTCAATATTTCTCTCTCACATGGTCAGTGCTTATTTCAGGACCCTTCTGCCGGTATTTGCATTCATGGGAGGATTTTCTACAATTTTCCTGGTATATTTTCTGGCCCGTTCCAGAGGAGGGGTGCAGATTTTAACTATTATCCTGTCAGGAGTTATAGTGAGCTATCTTTTTTCATCCGGAGTAGTGTTAATAATGTCCCTTCTCGGAGACAGGTCCCACCAGATAATTTACTGGTTAATGGGCAGCCTGTCAGGGTATCACAGGTACCTGGCATACTCTTCTGCCATAATTATGGTGTTCATTTTCTTTACTTTTTTATTTTACCGCGACCTGGACCTTATGGCCCTGGGTGATGACCAGGCTAAAAGCCTGGGAGTAAATACAGAGGTAATCCGCCTGGTTCTTTTTTCTTCCACGTCTCTCATAACAGCAATTGCAGTTTCCATGACCGGGACCATTGGTTTTGTGGGGTTGATAGTTCCGCATTCGATGAGGCTTTTATTAGGACCCAGACATAAGCGGCTTATTCCTGCAAGTGTTCTTGCCGGAGCAGCTTTTTTACCGTTGTCCGATACTTTGGGAAGGGTGCTTCCCGGAATGCTTTTTCAAAGCGGACTGGAAATACCGGTAGGTGTTATTACCTCGCTGTTTGGTTCGCCTTTTTTTATTTTTTTATTGATAAGGGGAAAGAAAAAATACTGGTTTTAAGAGTGTGAACATGGGGAGAGCTGTTGAAGCTCATAATCTGTATGTCAGCTACAATGGTACGCCTGCACTGGACAATGTTTCCATAACAGTGGACCAGGGAGAGTTTTTATCTGTACTGGGACCAAACGGTTCGGGTAAGACTACCCTGATAAAGGCACTTACCGGGATTATAAAAGATATTAAGGGAGAAGTTCTGCTTTTTAACAGACCCTTATGGTGGTACAGAAGAAGGGACTTTGCCCGGTTTATTTCCTTTCTGCCGCAAAATCCTCCTGTAACCCTCCCTTTTATGGTGAAAGATATAGTACTGATGGGCAGATTTCCTTATTTAAAGCGCTTCCAGTTGGAAAGGCCCCACGACAATGAGGCCTGTGAGCATGCTATGGAACTTATGGGTATAACTCACCTTGCTCACAGACATCTGATGGAGCTTTCCGGAGGAGAAATAAAAAGAGTATTTATTGCTCAGGCAATTGCCCAGGAATCAAACATCCTGTTTCTGGATGAGCCCACTGCGAACCTGGACATTAATTACCAGATAGAAATTTTTAAAATGCTGAAGAAGTTCAACGAAGAGATGAACAAGACCATTGTGCTTATAACTCATGACATTAATCATGCAGCCAGGTTTACCAGGAGAATTATTCTGCTGAAAAACGGGCAGATTGTAAGGACCGGAGATGCATCGAGGGTTATAAACAGAAAAGACCTGAAGTTTGTTTTCGGTACAGATATACGGATTGAGTATGACAGACAAAAAAAGCCTTATATACTTATTTAATGCATGGTGATTCCATCCATGTTCTATGTTGGGATAAAAAATATATGGTATGGCAGGTAAAATGAATTATGGAAAGAATAAAAGTAAACAGGCCTGGCAGAAAAGAGCTGGAACATCTGGGAGTTGAATCGTGGGATATATGGGAAAAACACCCACAGGAGTTTGACTGGGCCTATACCCACCAGGAGCATTGCTATATAATTCAGGGCAAAGCCCGGATAATAACAGATGAAGAAATCACAGAAATTAAAAAAGGTGATTACGTGGTTTTCCCGGTTGGCCTTAAATGCAGATGGAAGATAGCCAGAAAAATCAAAAAGTATTACCAGCTTAAGGAAATTTGAAAAGATATTTTATTAAGTTTGTAAGCAATTCCTGCAGGTGCCTTTAAGATAGAGGTGCCGCTCTTCTATTC
>JBMCUI010000018.1:0-16415 GCA_048622675.1 Spirochaetota bacterium
GTCCACCATCCGGCATTTACAGGTAGTCGTTTATTTCCTTCTGGGCGTTACTAAGAACCTTCGCCGGGGGTTTCCGGTTCAGCATTATTTCTTCAAGTGCTTTTTGGATGATCTTGTTGATGCTGGCGTAGTCGAAACGGGGATTGAATATTTTGCCCCTGTTGAGTTCTGCAACCGGAACCAGGTAGCCGGGATTCTCCTCGTAGAATATTAACACATCCAGAGACTCTCTAACACTTTTTCTGATAGGAGGGTTTCCGGTATGAGTATGCCATTTTATTGAATTATTGTAGTTGACCATATATTCAATAAATCTGTAAGACTCCTTTTCCCTCCTGCTGGTGGACTTAACAATGCCCAGGCAGGTCCCCTTGACTACTGGTCTGGTCTCTTCACGTGCAGGCAATTGCCACACATCCAGGGTATAAGGAAGGTGAGACCTGGTGTAAACAAGAATTGAGCTGGGAGCAAAAAGCATTCCCAGGTTGCCTGCCAGAAATATCTGATGTCCTTCATTTACCGTTATTTTAGCAGGCATTACTGTGTTCTGGTAGACCATCTGCTGCAGGAATTCCATGGCTGAGACGGCCTCAGGAGTATCAACTATTAGTTTTTGGTCCTTGAGCAGGGGTTTTCCGGAATAGCTTTCCACAAATGAAATAAACTGGATGAGGGTTTCCATGGGGATAAACATACCCCACTTGTCTCCGATGGTTTTCTTGATGCCGGCAGTTAGAGAGGAGATATCATTCCATGTTACCATACGGCTTTTTATGGTGGGGCCTGAGGTCTTTACAATGTGCTGATTTACATAGAGCAGGTTCAGACTGTAAGAAAAGGGAATTCCCATTATATGGTTCAGCACCGATACCGAGTCCCAGAACTTACCAGGGATATCAGAGAGCATCTGGTTGGATATGAAGGAACCAAGGGGTATAATATAGTCTTTCTGCTGAAGATTCTGGAGAAAATACACCGGTACCTGAATTATGTCCGGGAGAGTTTCCCGGGATTGAAGTTTCAGGTAAAGCTCTTCTTCGTCACCCCTGAAAACGGGCTTAACCGGCATTTTGGGGTCGGTCTGGTTGTATGACTGGACCATGGAGTTTAGAATGTCCTTATTGCCGATTCCTATGGAGTGCCAGAACCGAAGTTCTCCCGGTTCTTTTTTCTCTTTTTTGCCCCTGCAGAAGGAATGACCGGGGTTGAGGGTATATATAAAAATGAACAGCAGAGCTATAAGTACGGTTTTAACAGGGCTGTAGTTGTGCAAAAGATTTTCCCGGGAGGAAGAGGTATGGTTTGGACTGTCTGTCTTCCTCTTTTATAATACGTTAGCTTTTATTATAATATAATGAAACATGAAAGATTTAAATAAAAATTTTAAAGATTCTATTCATGACCTGGTATGGCTTCTGGACAGGTGCTATCCAAAGAAACCCTCTGTCCAGCTGGTGGGTGACCGCTACCGCTTGAGCTCGGATGAAAGAAAAATTTTATTCAGGGGGATTTTTAACTCCGATACAGCAGGAAAAAGACAGAAGAAACTGACGGTTTTGTCTGAACTTCCCGGCTGCGGGTTGATAATTGACGGTCATAACGTGCTCCGGACTCTGCAGAGCTACCTCACCGGGAAAACCGTATTCAGGGCTATGGATGGTTTTCTGAGAGATATTTCCGGGTTTCGTACAGCCCATGGGTTCGTACGCTATGCTCACAGGTGTGCGGGCCTGTTGATAGATTTTATAAATAATGAAGCTTTCGGTCAGAACGGATGCTCCCTGGTCACTATTTATCTGGATTGTCCTGTGTCCCATAGCGCAGAACTGGCCGGATATCTGAGGCAATGCCTGCATCAGAACCATATATCAGCCAGAGTGCAGGCAGTAAACAACCCCGACTCTGTAATAGTGAAAGAAACAGAAAATATGCATGAACAGGTGGTGGCTACTTCTGATACCGCTGTACTGGATAAAATCGAAAAGGCGGTTGATATCCCCCAGTGGATTATTACAATCGTATTCAAAAAAGAGATACTGGACCTGCAGAAACTGCTGACCAACCGGTAGATATTTCCAAGTTTTAGTTACCCGGGTTTGTCCACCCGGGAGCAGTGAGAAGTCAAGAAATGCGGCATACCTGCGTTTTGAAAAACAGTAACATACGGTTATATTAGTTCAACTTCTTCCACCCTGGTCCACCCTTCCCTTCCGTCAGGTATGGAAATTCGGAGCCAGTCTTTTCTTTTTTCAATGACCTTTACTTTTATGCCTTCTTTTATGCTGAACAGAACATCGCTTCCCGGTATCGGAGCATTTTTTACTTCAAGGGTTTTTTCTACCACCACTCCACGGGGATGGTTTCTGAAATGAATATGCATGCCCACACTCACACCAAAGGAAATGGTAAACAAAACAGCAAAAACAATTACCATGTTTTTTAGCCTGGTACGAAGTCCGGGAAATGAGATATAAACAACAGCCAGGGCTGTCAGTAAAGTGAAAAATGCCATCTCCAGAAAAACAACCCCTTTCAATTTGAGAACTTCTGCCATCTTTCCCAAAGGTCCCAGAAGGCCCTGGCTGTATGCAGGAGTGATTTTTTGTTCAAGTCTGTTTCGTACGAAATCCAGATTTTCTCTGATATCCATGTCCAGGGGTTTTAGCTCCAGTGCCTTTTCATAGTACAGTATGGCATATCCGGGCTGTCCGGTCTTATAGTAGGTGTTTGCCAGGTTATAGTACACCGATGGATTTTTGACCCCTGTTTGTACGAGTTTACGGTATAGCTCCAGTGCCTGGTTGAATTTTTGGGAGGAGTAGAGATGGTTTGCCTGGTTGTACATTTCTGCAGGTTCAGCAGCAAAAAGGCAGTGCGGTGCGAAGACCACAGCCAGCACCAGCCACACCAGCACAGGTGCAATAGATTTCATCCTCTTTTTCTGTTCCATGGCCTGATGCTCCCTGATTTTACCTGTTCCTCCAGACCGGATACGGCCTGGAGCGCCATTTCAGCCAGCTGTTGAATATTTTTGGCCTCCGGCCTGCCGGCAGTAAACTTTAATATGGTTAACTGATTTATAATTTCTCTGAACAGACTCCTGGTGTTTTCACCCGCCTGGAGCTGTTCCAGCATTTTGTCGAGGTTTTTAGGGGTAACCTGGTTTGGGTCCACTCCAGTTTTGTAGGCCACATAGAGCTGCAACCCCCTGTTAATCTGGTCAGCAGCTTTGGTCAGGCTGCCCTGAGCGATGTATATTTGAGCCTGCTCCAGCATACTGGTGGACTTTCCAAAAGCCTTTTTCTTCCTGTACAGCAGATCGTTTTTCTGCAGGTTCTGTTTTCTGAGTCTTACCAGAACAAGACCCCCTGCTCCGGCAAGAAGGGCCAGATGATATATGTAGAAAATGCTTCCATCGAAAGGACTGGTATGGTAGTCCTTAATATATTTCGTATCTTTTTTAATAAAATGAAGCTTGCGGGTGTAACTCGGTTCCTGGTCCCTGACAGGAGTTTCCGGCAGAATGTTTTTTCCTGTTACGATTATATTGATAGGGGATGCCCTGGCTGTCTGGTAGGTTTTTGTCTCCGGATCAAAGTGGACCAGCTCCTCTGTGCTTACAGTAAGACTCCCTTTCTCTTCGGGTATAATGGTGTACTCAAATTTTTTTATAAAATATACCCCGGTTTCTTCTTCCACCCTTCTGGTTATAGTATCAGAAAGGTACACCCTCCCTCTTGCAGAAAGCTCGATCCCGGGGTCGGCAAGAGTATTGATGTTTCCGGTGCTTTCCAGGGAGAGATAGCAGGTCAACGGCTGTCCGGTGTTGATGGTGTTTTCTCTCTTTGACAGTTTGGCATCGAGTTTTCCAACAATATAGCTGAAGGGAACTTTGTTATTATATGCCGGAAGAGGCCTTACGTTGACCTCGATGTTTTTGCTTCTGATTTCCAGTGTTACAGGTTTTCCAAAGAGTCTGTGCGGGTCCTCGCTGACTACCACCGAAGCTTCCATTACCATAGGTCTGGGCCAGAGAGTGCCTGTTTTTATAGGAAATGCTGCTACTTTTTTTAAAACAGAGGTGTTGTATACTTTGCCCTGATAAGTAATTTTTCTATGCTCCAGTCTGGAAGCATTGTAAATGCTTTCGGTGTAAAAACCCTGAAAATCCGGGCTCTGTTTGAGGGAAATACTGTCTATGTCCACCCTGGAGTAAAGAGTATACGTGAATAAAACCTGCTCCCCCTGGTAGACGCTGGTCTGTTCCGGTTCAGTGAGGATAAATATATCTTCTTTCAGTTTTGCAGCATCTACACTGATCCCCTGGTCATGCATGTAAGTGTCCGGGGATTTCAAGCTCCCTTCCACCACTTCGACTATAATGGGAGAAGTGCGGTATGATTTTCCTCTGTAGGTGAGAGTTACCGGGGCTATGGTAAAACTTCCTTTTTGCTCGGGTTGAAGCTCATATGTATGAGTTATGGTCCTGGTGCGCCGGTTCCGGCCGTTTATTAACGACAACCTGGAGCTGCTGCTGGTAGTTTCATTAACTACTTTGAAGCTTTCCAGCTCCGGAAGCTGAGGACCGGGCACAAAGGTGATGTTTTCTGCATCCACTACCACAGTAAGCTCCAGGGTGTCATTGAGCCCTACCTTGTTTACATTTACACTTGCAGAGATGCTCAATGAACTGTCGGAGCTGTACAGTGTGGTGCAAACGGCAAATGCCAGAAGGAAGGCAAGCAGTATATTACCAGTCCTTTTCATTTTCCACTCTGGTTAATCTTTTTTTGATAATTTCATTCATGGTTTCAGAATGCTGATCTGCTACTGAACCGAACAGCCTCCTGGCCTCCTCGGCCGAAAAACTTCCCGTGGGTGAGGCAGAGGGCTGTTGTTTTGATTTTCGGGTGCTGTCCATTCCGGGAGCATAATTTTGAGATGTATCCGGCTGAGGTTTATCCGGAAGCCTCTGGTCGGTTTTGTTTTTTGCTGTATTCTGTGGCCGGGTATTCTCTCCGTTTTTACCACTCCGGTTCTCAGAGGGTTTACTGCCAGCTTCATTTCCGGCTCCGGTGCGGCTCTGGTCCATGGTTTTATTTTCAGTTTTAGCTTGGGAGGACAGCTTCTGGAGGGCCAGCTCCAGGTTATGTTTAATGTCCATGTTATAGGGATGGTGCTCCAGGGCTTTTTTAAAGTATTCTACAGACTTGTGGTATTCCCTCAGCCTGAAATAGCTGTTTCCTATATTGTAGTAAATTTGTGATTTTTGTTTCTGGTCTTCTGTATTTTCCAGAGCGCGGTTGTACATATCGATGGCCTTTACATAGTCCTCCATTTTGTACAAGGCATCGGCTGAATTGAATGTGACCAGAGGGTCCCCAGGGCGCTTGTCTGCTGCCTTTTTGTAGTAGTCCAGGGCCCGGCTGTAAGCCTCGCTTTTGTAGGAGCGGTTTCCTTTTTGAACAAGGCTGAAAAATGAGTCAGCACGTGCACTGAGCGGTCCTGCCATGACTGCTCCTGTTACTATGTATGCTACAATAAAAAATCTTTTCATGCTTCCTTCTTCTTTTTGTATGCTGTGTACAGGTAAAGGACCAGAAAAATTATCCCGGCTCCCAGTGGAAGCTGAAACCTGTCTTCATACACAATGTGCTTTTTGGTTTCGAGCAGCCTTTTTTTCTGCCTGGAGAGCACTCTTAGAAACGTGTGTACTTCGTTGAACTGCTGGCCGGCCTGGAAGTACTGTCCTCCTGTTCTTGAGGAAATAGCACTCAGCAGGTCGGCTTTCAGTTTTGATAATACTACATTGCCTCGCGAGTCCTTTTTATATCCTGTTGTTTTGCCGTTTTCATTGAAAGTGGGAATGGGTGCTCCCTCCGAAGAGCCTGTACCGATAGTAAATATTTTTATTCCCCTTCTCCCGGCCTTTTTAACTGCTTCCCATGGACTGCCCACGGTATTTTCACCGTCTGTCAGAATGAGCAGCACGGCGTACTTGTCCACAGCAGGCTCGAGAGACTGAAGGGCCACATCAACCGCACAGCCCAGACAGGTCCCTCCTGCAGTCAGTTTTCGGGGGTCCAGGTTCTTTATCATTTCTGCTGCTGCCTGGTAGTCAGTAGTAAGGGGGCATTTTACAAAGGCATCTCCTGCAAAATATATAAGCCCCACTCTGTCACCGTGCAGGGAGTGCAGCACCTCCAGAGCATCAATTTTGGCTCTATGGAGCCGGTTTGGCTGGATGTCTTCTGCCTTCATGCTTTCGGATAGGTCCACCGCAATATACATATCAGAGCCCACTGTCTGAATAGGTTCAAAACGGCTTCCAGCCTGAGGCCTGGACATGGCCAGTACAAAAAAAAGCAGGGCCAGGCTGATGTACAATCCCTCCAGTCTGAGGTGTCCTGTGAGCTTTTTACCGGAGAACCTGTCCAGAGCTTCTGTTTTTCCCATCTGGTTTATTCTGTATATTCTTTTTTTATGCATTACCAGAAACGCAAGGTACATTAAAAAGGCCAGTAGTGTAAAATAGAGAAGTTGGGGTTCAGCAAATCTCATTCAGTATTCCCCGGTATTCATGGAGTCAGCTGGAGGTATATTCTGGTTATAAAAACGTGTACAGTAAAAAGCACCATTGCTGCCAGCAGAGGAAATGCAAACCATTCCCTGGTCCTTCTGTACTGGTTTATCTCAATTTTACTTTTCTCCAGGTTGTTGATTTCTGTGTATATTTCTTCCAGTTTGGTGGTGTCGGTAGCCCTGAAATAGCCCCCTCCGGTAATCCGGGCAATTTCCCTCAGTACTTTCTCGTCGATCTGCACTGGTATGGACACATACCTTTTGCCGAAGACCTGGTCATATACAGGGTAGGGGGCTTTTCCTTTGCTGCCCACTCCAATGGTATAGATCTTAATATCCAGAGCCTGGGCTGCCCGGGCAGCAGTGAGAGGGTCAATTTCTCCTGCGTTGTTTATTCCGTCGGTAAGCAGAATAAGCACCCTGCTTTTTTGACCCTCGCTCTGGAGCCTTCTGGAAGCCTCTGCAATGGCATTCCCAATGGCCGTCCCATCCGGAATCATCCCTATTTCAATGTTGTCCACCAGCTGGTATAATAGGGAATAATCTACGGTAAGCGGAGATTGGGTCACCGCCTTCCTGGAGAAAGCAACCAGCCCGATTCTGTCGGTATTTCTTCCAGCAATAAACTCCTTGGCCACTTTTTTAGCAGCACCCAGCCGGTTCGGCTTGAAATCTTCTGCTTTCATACTGGAAGATATATCCAGGGCCAGCACTATGTCAATTCCCCTGGTAATTAATTTTTCCTCGATATACCCTTTCTGGGGCCTGGCCAGTGCCACCAGCAGAAGTCCCAAACAGGCTACCAGGAAACCTCTGGAAATACTCACCAGTCTGGTTCTGAAGGTTTTTCGAGTCGGGAAAAAGATTAAAAAAGAGGTGCCCAGTGCTGAAGTTTGGGACCTTTTATGAATGAAATAGTACACCAGCGGCAGAACCACAAGGCTCCATAATATATGGGGGTTCTTGAATACCATGGGTATTATCCGCTGCTTCTTGATTTATGGAATCGGCTGTTTCCCAATCCTTGTGTGGAATGGGGCTCCGGCTGGTGTTCAAAGGCCTGGTTTATCTTTCTTACCACCAGAATTGATCTTTCAAGGTCGCTGCCTGCTTGTTCTGTTGAGGGAGCATGCCTGGCAAATTTCACCAGGTCTGCTCTGGCCAGAATCCCTATGAAATCAACAAACATTCCCCCGCTTCCGGTAGGTGGGACCGAACGGTCCTCCTTTTGCTTGCTGCCAATGAGTTTATTTCTGAGCTGGTTGGTGGTCATCTCGGGAGCATTTATCTCCAGCAGCTTTCCCACGTAGAATCTCAGTATTTCTGAAGCTCTGGAGTAAAGGGTTTTTATGTCCACTCCATCCTGGTTTTCCCTGAGGTTTTCCAGTTCGTTGATAGAGTACTGGTATGGGTCTATGGGTACTTCATGTTTTTGTGGTTTTTCAGCAGGTATTTTTCTATTTTTAAAATGTTTTGCAGCCAGGTAGCCCAGGAAAGCCAGCACTGCTGCACCCAGAATAACTGATATGATAAATACAGCTCTCAGCCTGGGGGTATGCGGTGGAACCACGTCTTTTAAACCAGGGTTTTTTCGGCCTGAGAGAACAGAAAGAATGGATATTTTTAATGCTCTGGTCTGAAGGGCCTTTTTCCCTATATCTACCTGAAAAGGCCCGAGTTCAAAGGTTCCTGTCCGGTAAATGCAGAGGGTGTAGACAGCAAGTGTTTTTCTGATATCTTGTTTTCGTCTGTGTTTTTTGGTGGTTGAGTCCTTTAGAACAAAAGGAGAAAAGGCTTCTTCATTTTCAGGCAGGGAAATATGGTCATTTTTATGGTGATATACGCTGAGTGCTACATCTATGGGATCGCCTATGGTTATGGGCCCGGATGTAAGCACTGAAATTGACACCCTGGGCACTGTTTCTTCGATAAGGGTTTTCTCCCGGCAGCCGAAGAGAAGAAGAAAAAGAATTGTCAGCAGAAATATGTACCTTATGTTTTTCATACCTTTTCCATATTCACCGCTTGCTGGCCCTTTTATGAAAGAAATTAAAAAGGGGCTTAATGTAGGACCTGTCGGTTGAAATCTCAATATAGTCCACCCCCAGAGAAGAAAAAAGACGTGTGGTGCCGGCTGTATGTTCGGTAATATTATGTATATAGGCATTACGGGTAGCAGAGTCGCTTAGGTCCACAGGGTGGCTGGAGCCGGTTTCCAGGTCTTTTAAGAAGTAAACCCCCTTCATTTGTGCGATATTTTCCTCCAGAGGGTCCTTGAATATAACCGGCACTACATCATGTTTTTTAGCCATTACCTTGAATGATTTTTGGTATCCTGTATCAAAAAAATCCGAAAATAAAAATATTATGCTCCTGCTGGTATGAGTGTTGTTTATAAAGTCGCATGCGTTTTTTATACTGGTTCCCCGTCCCTGCGGGGTAAAATACAAGAGCTCTCTCAGAAGCCTCAGTCCATGTTTTTTTTCCTTTTGAGGTGGGATATATTTTTCTACGCGGTCGCTGAACAGCACTGCTGCAGCTCTGTCATTATTTTCAATAGCAGAGAATATAAAAAGAGCTGCCAGCTCTGTCATTACCTCCCTTTTTGTATTCTGCATGGAGCCGAAAAGTGTGGAGGAGGAAAGATCAAACATCAGTATAACAGTGAGCTCTCTTTCTTTTTCAAATACTTTCACAAACGGTTTTCCAAACCTTGCAGTTACATTCCAGTCAATGGTCCTGATATCGTCCCCGTAGGTGTACTCTCTTACCTCGCTGAACTCAATTCCTCTGCCTTTGAATACCGAATGGTACTCGCCTGAAAACATTTCATCTACCAGCAGTCTGGTTTTGATGTCTATCAGCTTAATTTTCTTGATTATTTCTTCAGGAAGCATGGTTTTTTCCTGTCAGGCTCTCTCCAGTGTTTGAGAAGTTCACACGGTCATGGTACTTCCACCCCTTTGAATATCCTGGCAATTACATCTTCCGGCAGGTAGTCTTCAGCCTGCGCTTCATAGGTCAGGATCAACCTGTGCCTCAGGGTGTCGTATCCAACCTCCATAACATCGTCCGGGATTACGTATCCCCTGCCGTTGAGAAAGGCATTTGCTTTGGCCCCGATTTTCAGATACAGGGATGCCCTGGGGCTGGCACCATAGGCAATCAGGCCTTTTATTTCTTCAAGCCCGTATTTTTCAGGCTGCCTGGTGGCAAAAGTGAGGTCCACAATGTATTTTTCTATCTTCTCGTCCATGTAAATGGAATGGACCACCTGTTTTGCTTTTTCCAGCGCTCCTTTTTGCATTACCGCACCAGCTGCAGGTATACTGTCTGAGCCGTGGACTCTCAGAATAGAAAGCTCTTCTTCCCTGGATGGATAGTCGAGTTTCAGCTTCAGCATGAACCGGTCAACCTGAGCTTCTGGAAGAGGATAGGTGCCGTGCTGTTCTATAGGATTCTGGGTAGCAATGACCATGAACGATTGGTCCAGTTTGTAGGTATGGTCTCCGATGGTGACCTGCCTTTCCTGCATGGCTTCCAGAAGGGCGGATTGGGTCTTTGCCGGGGCCCGGTTTATCTCATCTGCCAGTATGATAGAAGAAAATATCGGTCCCTTTTTCACCTGGAAGTCCCCTGTTTTCTGGTTGAACACCATGGTACCAATCAGGTCAGCAGGAAGCATATCAGGGGTGAATCGAATCCTTTTAAAATCGGTGTTAAGGGCGGCGGCCAGGGTGCTTACGGCCAGGCTTTTTGCCAGGCCCGGGACTCCTTCTATGAGTATATGCCCGCTGCACAGAAGACCTGTCAGGAGCTTGTTTATCATGTCCTCCTGGCCTATTATGATCCTGCCAATCTCTGACTTCAGCCTGGCCAAAGTATGGCTTTCTTTCTGGATATTCTCCTGGACCGATACAATTTCAGGATCCATTATTAGCTCCGTGAATTGATTTTTTATTTTCAGAAAAAGAAAGCTCCTGTATTACCGGGTGCTTCCAGTTTCTGTGTGTATGCAAAAAGATACTCAGCCGGAGGTGCGATGGTCAATTTTTCAATAACCAGAGGATGATTTATGGAAGCATGTAGTTATAGAGTAAGCTCCAGGCCCCTGCTTGCTAATTCAGCATCACCATCAAAAACGGTTCCGGCTTCCTCCAGAGAGCGGTACTTTCGATATTCAGGCCATATGTGGGCCAGGACCAGTTTTTTCGCTTCAGAGAGCTTTGCCAGCTTCCCTGCGGTTTCAGCAGTCATGTGCCCCATGGCCTCCAGCTGCCTGTCCGAGTTTTGCAGGGTGGCGTCTGCAATAAGTAAATCAGCCCCCCGGCAGAACCCTGCCAGCTGGTCAAAATAGCCGGTATCAGCAGTATACACTAGACTTTTGCCCTGGTGCTGGAACTTCATTGCATGGGTAACTACCGGATGTGAGGTTCTTTTAAAGGTAACTTCTACATCGCCCATTGCCACCTGCTTTTTTTCACTGATCGGAATAATATCGAACTCTTTCTTAATAGTGGTTCTGATAAACCTGTAACTCTTTCCGGGACTGCGGGGCATATAGATGGGTAGCGGCGGGCGCATGTATCCGTCTCTCTGGGCCACATATACCGCATATCGAAGAGTATATATATCGCTTACATGGTCCGCATGCAGATGGGAAAGAAATATTGCACTTATATCAGTATACCTGATGTAATTCTGCAGCATGGAGAGGCAGCCGGGGCCCGTATCAACGAGAAAATGACTGCTGTGTGTGGAAATTAAATAAGAAGAGCAGCCGTCGTTTTTGCCGGCAAAAGCTGCGCTTGATCCCAGCACTATTATCTTCATTTATCTCCTCCCAGACTGACTTGATAGGAAACGTATTTTACATCTTGGTAAGGATATTTTTTAACAGTAACAGTAAGGCTTTTCATGGGGAAGCGATGTTTAAGGTATTCTGCGATCTCTTCGGCAAGGGTTTCTATCAGGTTGAACTGTCTGGATGAAGCAATATCAATTACCTCCTGTTTAACGCTGGAGTAGTCCAAGGTGCATTCAATTGAGTCCTGGTCCGGCCTGCTGGAGGGTATAATGGAAACACTTACATGCATTTTCTGTTTGTTTTCCCTCTCCCGGGGAGAGATGCCTATATTGGACCAGACTTCGATTTCTTCAAGGTGTATAACTCCCATGAACCTTACCTGCTGCAGTGATTCAGTGTATACCGTGTGGTGCAGAAAACTCCATGTGTGGATTAAAATAAAGGTAATTTTAAGTTGGGACAAGCAAAACTCCGGGCCTGTGCATACCCCCGATATGAATTGCTTGCTCCCTGTTCGACTTCCAGGACTTCCAAAAAAAGTTGAAATATACACTTTTTTCTGTTATGCTTTGGTTTAAGCAGGCCAAAGTATGCAGGCCCCGGGAGGAATCAAATGGACATTAAACTTACCAGCAGCAACGGGAAAATAGTGGTCAAGCTGGGAGGGCATATCTATGTGGACCAGAGTGAAGAACTTCTAAATATATTTAATGAAGTGATTGAAAAAGCCCCCCAGGAAGTAGTTCTTGATATGCAGGAGTTGAAGTCCATTACCAGTTCAGGAATAGGAAAAATAGTCTACCTGTACAGAGAATTAAACAAAAAGAACGGGAAGGTAAAAATTATCGGTGTAAATGATACAATAATGCACATCTTCAAAGTGGTAAAACTGGACAAACTGGTGAGCATCGAACCGGCCGGATGATGAGATGATTGCTCAGCAGTCAGGTGACGATAATGATACTGAGCTGATATTAACACTTTTTCTTTTCCTGCAAACGTGTTATAATTTATCTGTAGAGAACAGCATAAACCTTTCAACTTATATGGGTATAAAAATATGTTTGGAAGGAAAAAAGAAGGAAAAAGCAGTAAGTACGACATATCCAATATCCTGAAGGCCTGGGAGTATGACATCAGGCAGGACATGATGGTGAGACGGATACAGGGCAAGAACGGCAGGACCAAGATACAGATGAGACTTGACCTGGGTATTCTGCAGATGGAAGAAGAAGGCAGACCGGACGGGAAAAGACCTCACGGGAAAGAATCCCTGCTGGAATATTTCGAGAGCGCGGCTGCCAGGACCAGGAAAAAACAGAAAGCTGAGTTCAGTTTTTCCCTGGACAAAGAAGACTGTTATGCTCTTCAGCAGGAGGGCATCCAGTACTATTATCGCTACCTGTGTTTCTTTCAACTGGGAGATTACCGAAGGGCCGAAAGAGATACTGCCAGGAACCTGAGGCTTTTTGATTTTGTTAAAAAGTACGCTTCAGACAAGCAGAGTGTTGAGGAATTCGAACAGTACCGGACCTATGTAATGATGATGAATACCAGGGCCAAGGTACTGGGGGCTCTCAAATCCAAGGATGCCCGGCAGGCGGTTAACGAAATACATCAGGGAATCCATAAAATCGAGAATGTTTACGGCAAGAGGGGAGGGGCCTCTGGAAGCTCTCGAACAGAAGTTGCCTTTTTAAAGAATTGGGCTGAAGAAATAATACGAAGCTACACTCCCTCCAGAAAACAGAGACTGGTCGAAGAGCTCAGAATTGCAGTGGAGAATGAAGAATACGAAAGGGCTGCCAGAATAAGGGACAAGCTCAACAGAATGAAGGACTGAACCTTCCCTCTATTACCTCCACTTTTAATTTTTTGTTTTCCGGTACTCCATTACATACATGCTTTTTTTCTGGTCTCTGAACCTCTTCTCAAAGAGGCTCTGGGGGTAATAAGAGTGAGGATAGGAAGTATAGCCCTGTCTGAACCGGGAGGAAAATCCTCCCGCTTTTTCAAACTCCTGAATAATCCAGTCGCGGTATTCGGAGTGATCGGTTACTATAGAAATAGAGCCGTGGTGTACCAGACGGGTCTTCAGCATGTTTACCAACGGTACCTGGATGAGCCTTTTTTTATGGTGTCTTTTTTTGGGCCAGGGATCTGGAAACATTGTGATAAACTCTTCGACCATCTGCTTATACAGAAACTCCCACACAAACCTTCTGGCATCTCCTTTGATAATAGCCACATTGCCCAGTCTTCTTTTTTCCACTTTGGAATGAAACTTTCGGGCCCTTCCGCCGAGTATCTCTGTGCCGATAAAATTATGTTCTGGAACAAGTGCGGCGTATTCGGTAAGAAAGTGGCCGTTTCCTGAGCCGATTTCCACTACCAGTGGATTGTTGTTGCCAAACAGGCACCAGAAAAATTTGAGTGCTTTTTGCCTGCTTGGAGGAGGGGCCAGGTGGTTCAGGTCAAAGAAATATGACATGGACCGGGCAATCTACTCCACGGTGACACTTTTAGCCAGGTTTCTGGGTTGGTCTACATTGCAGCCCCGTTCAACTGCAGTATGATAGGCCAGGAGCTGAAGGGGCACCACATTGAGTATGGGAGCTATGAAAGCCATTGTTTCGGGGACCTCAATGATCTGGTCAGATATATCCTTGATATTTTCATCTCCTCTGGTAACCACGGAGATTACCTTGCCGTTTCTTGCCTTGATCTCTGCGATATTGTTCAGGATTTTGTCGTAAATAAGGTCCTTGGTGGCAATAACTATTGCAGGCATGTCCTTGTCAATCAGGGCAATGGGCCCATGCTTCATTTCTGCTGATGGGTACCCTTCTGCGTGAATATAGGAGATTTCTTTGAGCTTAAGTGCCCCTTCAAGGGCCACCGGAAAATTATACCCTCTTCCCAGGTAAAGAGAGTTGTTTTTTTTAGCCAGGGTCTGAGCTATTTGTTTTATCTCCGGGTCCTTTTTCATCACTTCGTCCACCAGGGAAGGTACTTCCTGGACAGCCCTTACTATCGCCCTTCCCCTTTCCAGGGAAAGGGTCCGCATTCTTCCCAGCATCAGGGCTATCATTATCAAAACTATCACCTGGGAACTGAAAGCTTTGGTGGAAGCCACCCCTATCTCTGGTCCGGCATGGATGTACACTCCAGCATCGCTTTCCCTGGCTATGGTGCTGCCCACCACATTACATATACCCAGAACAACTCCTCCCTTTCTCTTTGCTTCCCTCATCGCTCCCAGGGTATCTGCTGTTTCTCCAGACTGGCTGATTACAAAAACCACATCATTGGGGTTTATTATGGGACTGCGGTAGCGGAACTCCGATGCATATTCCACCTCCACAGGTATTCCGGCGAGCTCTTCTATAAGATATTCTCCGATCAGAGCAGCGTGCCAGGAGGTTCCGCAGGCGGTGATAATGATTCTGGACGAATTTTCGAGTACATCCAGGTAGTTCAGAAGTCCGTCCAGCCGGGCGGTGCCTTCATCGTAATTAAGTCTTCCCCTGATGGCGTTTTGAAGGGAGTATTTCTGCTCAAAAATTTCCTTCAACATGAAATGAGGAAACCCGTTTTTTTCAATCATCTCCAGGTTCCATGATATCTGCTGAATTGTTTTCAGCACCTCCTGGTTCTGTGAACTCTTTACACTGAAGCTGTCACAGCTGATCTCAGCTATTTCACCGTCCTCCAGGTAGATGATTTCATTAGTGTATCGTAAAATAGCAGCAACATCAGATGCGATAAAAAACTCATTTTTCCCTTTGCCTATGAGAAGGGGGCTGCCCTTTCGGGCAGCTGCAATTTTGTGGGGTTCGTTTTTACAAAGCACCGCCACTCCATAGGTCCCCTCTACTTCAGCAAGTGCAAAACTGAGTGCCTCCATAAGGTCGCCTTTGAAGTTTTCTTCTATGAGGTGGGCAATAACTTCTGTGTCAGTTTCACTTTTGAATACATGTCCCTTTTTTTCGAGGTACGTTTTCAAAGTGGAAAAGTTCTCAATTATACCGTTATGCACCACTGCAATTTCATCGGTGCAGTCTACATGGGGATGGGCATTGACTGTACTGGGCTCTCCGTGGGTTGCCCACCGGGTATGTGCTATTCCAGCAGTTGAACTGGTAGTAATGCCCTGGAGCATTTTTTCAAGCTCTGTAACTTTTCCCTTGGTCTTTTTCAGCACCAGTCTGCCGTCTTCGTGAACAACAATTCCGGCAGAATCGTATCCCCTGTACTCCAGCCTTTTCAACCCTTCAATAAGCACCTTTACCGCAGGTCTGCTGCCAATATACCCGACAATTCCGCACATAAGCGTTTCTCCTGTTTTAGAAGTTACCAGGCTTAAATATCTTTACCTGATCTATATCATAGTGTATCACCTATTTCCCGGAAATGAAAAGTTTTGAAACTGCTATACCCCGGATTTTCCAGGTGCAATAGTATTACTATCCTGTTTTTCGACTGTTCAGCTCTGGCCTTCCTGGGTTTTTCCGGGCCCTTTTTCCTGGTTTTCCGGAGCAGGGCTTTCCTCTTCAAGTTCTTCCCGGAATTCAGGTTCTCTGATCAGTCCTCTGGTTAAAAACCCGGCCCCAATAAGTAGAAGTATAACACCGATGATCAGACCGAACCTGGACTTTACCGAATAAATGATCCATGCCAGCAGTGAAACAGAAATAATCAGCGAAGAAAGGAAAAAAGTAATTTTCCTTTTTTTCCCGTAGAAATGCACAGAAAGTAACCCCATACCAAGGGCAAACAGGAATCCCGGCCATAGATAATTTATATTGTTGTAAGAGGTAAAGGTCAGCACAAACAGAGGCACAGCAGAAATAACCATAAATATGGCCAGGAGCAGGACAAAAAGCCTCTTATTTTTGAGGGAAAAGTAGTATACATACAGCCCCATACCTGCCAGAAATACCAGTGCAGGCCAGAGTTTATTGAAGCTGGCTGTGTAAAGACTGAGGTTGAAGTAAAGAACTGCAATACTTACGATGATTATTAC
>JBMCUI010000019.1:0-15532 GCA_048622675.1 Spirochaetota bacterium
GTTCTGGACACCATACATTGCGTCAGCCAGCGGTTCACAGAAAGCACCCTGCTCAAAACTAACGCCGTCAGGCAGTTTAAACACCGAAGTGTACTTTGCCTTTATATATTCTGCAAATGCCCCATTTACCGATACACCCAGTACATCTTTGTTTTCGCACAGGTTTACCTGGCCTTTCTTGCAGACCTCGCAGGTGTTGCAGTACTGTACCGGGTCGGCGGTTGCCCTGTCACCTACCTGATATAGACCAAGCTTTTGGGGGATTTCCCCTAATTCAGCCACCTCTCCTGAAAACTCGTGCCCCAGCACCAGGGGACCTTTTCCATCGGATGTCTCCAGAGGAGACCATCCCCAGTAGTAGGCAACATCCGAGCCGCAGATCCCGCAGGTCTTTACTTTAATTAATACCTCATCGGGTCCTATCTGTGGTATGGCTATTTCCTCATACTTCATGTTTAGTGGCTCATAGAAAACCATAGCTTTCATTGTGCCTTTCATATTAATCCCTCCCTCAATAAAATAATTAATAAAGACCACATCAATTTCTGGCTATCGAGCTGCCGGGATTATTCCTGCTCTGTCCAACCATGGGCTTCTCTGACCTGGAGCATAACAGAAAGTATTTCCTTCCAGGTCTGGGGCTTCATCATCACCTGGTTGGGGAACATGCACCCATCCCAGCAGATGTGCTGTATCTTCCTGGTAACCTGGCCATTTTCCCTGAGCCAGAAGCCTGCAGCCCATACAATATCCAGCTTTCCATTGGGGTCATTGGGAAGACAGTGGTGTCCGGTTTTATCATGGGAACCAGAGCCGAACACGGTAGCGTCGTTCTGGGCAACATGGAAGTCTATGGTCCAGGGCCTGAGCGCATCGGTGATGGTCTTGTAAGCTTCTTCAAACTTCTGCTGGTCCTTCCAGTCAAAATCTTCGGGCAGCAGGGCATCCTCCGGGGCATTGTATCCCAGCAGAAAAAGGAGTGTATGAGCCATATCGGCCTGAAATCCGATAGTATCAGGCCTGTCAACCATTTCCAGAAGGTGAATAACTTTTTTCCAGCTGTGCATCCCACCCCAGCATATTTCTCCCTCAGCAGCAAGCTTTTCTCCATAATCTTCTGCTATGTCGCATGCTGTCCCGAAGGTCTCTGCGATTCTTCTGGTGTTGCCCTCCGGGTCTTTCGACCAATTTTCAGGGTTGTCCGATGAATCAATTCGTATAACTCCGCCCGGTCTTATTCCCAGTTCTCGAAGCCGTTTTGCGATATTGCATGCCTTCTTTATCACCTCCAGGTATTCCCTTCGTTCCTCCGGGCTTCCCATGGCAGAACCTGCATCCCATACAGGTGCTACCAGAGAGCCTATGTCCAGGTTTTTGGATGTGACTTTATCCGCCAGGCGTTTCAAGTCGTCATCCCTGGAGTTGATGTCCACATGGGGCGAGCTGAGGAACAGGTCAATACCATCAAACTTTACACCATCTACTTCCGCCTGAGCAGTAAGTTCGATCATTGTATCGAGGTCTATAAAATCCTCCTCAGCATCGGGCCCCTTGCCCACTACACCCGGCCAGGTAGCATTATGCAGTTTTGGGTAGTTATTTTTCATAAATATCTCCTCCTGTTAAAATAATTATTTATGTTTATACCGGAATTAATCTGCACCATCGTTTGTCAACGCTCCAGAATGTACCTCCCGGCACACTCAATTTCTATGAGGAAAAAAGTCCCTTCAAGAACATTAACCCCTTTCTGGAAAGCTCCACATTGCTTTGCTCTGTCTGCCTCCATATTGAAGCCGCCCTGGCAATAATTTCCACATCAGGGGTAAATGACTCAATAACCATGTACCCGTTGTAGTTGATTTTGTTCAGGGCATCTTTCACCCCTTTCCAGTCCACCGTACCTGTTCCAGGCGCCCCTCTGTCGTTTTCACTGGCATGCACATGACACAACAGTTCCCCTGCTTCCAGTACAGCCATAGGAAGACTTTTTTCTTCAATGTTCATATGGAACGTATCAAGATGGATTTTCAGTGCGCTGCTGTTTACATCCTCTATGAGCCTTCTGGCATCTGTACATATATTTATAAAGTCTGTTTCGAACCGATTGAGGGGCTCAATGCCTAAAGTTATTCCCTTGTTTTCCGCATACTTGCACACCTCTCTGAGATTTTCAACCACAGTTTCCCACTGCTTTTTTTTATTTTCCGGTGTTTCCATACCTGCTCTTCCCACCGAAGAATAAAGCGGTCCTGCCAATATCCCGGCGCCCAGTATTTCGCAGGCATCAATGCAGTCGCGTATGTACTGATTGGAGTTCTCCTGCTCTTTTGTTCCTCCACGCAAATCTCTGTCTGGACCAAAAGCACCGCACACTGCACAGCACTCCAACCCCTGCTCCTTGATTGCTCCGGATACCTTTTCCAGGTCCATATCCCCTTTGTTCTCGTACGCTATCTCCACCCCGTCAAACCCCAGCTGCTGTATCACTTTAAGGTGCTCTATGCTTTCAGTGGTAAAAGGAGATTCAAATAAAAAAGTATTTACCCCAAATTTCATTTTTCAGACTCCTATATTAAATTTTTTCTCAACATTTTATCCAGCACTCTCAGCCGACCACTACCCTCTGCAGCACCGTCCGGTATTATTTTATATAGGGTCACCTATTTTTCTGGTCGACTCCCTTTCAAAAAGCCAGGGTTTCAACACCTTTTGTTCGGAAACAGACCGGTCCTCTATAACTTTTAAAAGCATGGATGCACCGATTTCTATCATCTTATCCAGAGGCTGATGAACAGTGCTCAGGGCAGGATGAACAATAGAAGCAACTTCAATATCGTCATAACCAACAATCGAAATTTCATCCGGAACGGAAATATTCTCCTTCCTCAACAGCCGTAATACCTGGAGCGCCTTAAAGTCATTGGATGCAAATATTGCAGTTGGCCTTGATTTTTTCTTTACCAGGTCCAGAAGCTGGGGACAGATACCTCGGAGCCACATTTCTTCACTCTGGGATATGATGAAATGCTCCGGTGGTTCCATATTCTTTTTCCTGAATGCCAACCTGTAGCCTTCCATACGGTTTCTTTCAGCCGTGGTATAGTCCGAAGTTACAAAAGCAATATTTGAATGTCCCAGATTATAAAGATAATTCACCGCCAGCTGTCCTCCGTAAACATTGTCCAGAGTTACTGTGGAGATATTGTAGCCTTTTACCTCTCTGTCCACCAGTACTATGGGAAGGTTTTCACGAGACTTGAAATTAATTATATTGGTAGCATCTTCCTTTCCGCCGATACACAGTATCCCATCCACGTTGCGGTATTTCATAGCATCCAAAAATTCTTTTTCCAGTTTTGGGTCACTGTCAGCAGTACAAATTATGGTGGTATACCCGTATTTACGAAATACACGCTCCGAATACCAGCAGGCATGGGCATAATAGGGGTTCCGGATATCCTGGACTATCAAACAAAGAGTCTGCGACCGTTTCAGGACCAGGCTCCGTGCTACCTCATTTGGCTTGTAATTCAATATTTTAATAGCATTTGCAACCATTTCCCTGGTCTTTTTCGACACAGGCCCACTTTTGTTTATGACTCTGGATACAGTACTTTTGGAAACCCCCGAAATTTTAGCAATATCTTTTATCGTAATCTTCATACTGGTACAGCCTGGGCCTGGTTACTGCAGCATATTTTTATCAGGCCGAATTGAAAGGTGTATGTACAAATAATGTACCGGACATATTGTGGAACCGGTTTTACATTATAAACAACCAGCACTCCTATGTCAAGAAAAACCACGCCTATTCTCTAATATAGGGCACACCCAGTGCTGCTGGGGCGCCCAGCATCGAAGCCCGACCTTTTTATTCTCCTGTACCAGTATTACAGGAGGTATGATTTCAGGACATATTTTTCCGGTTTTTTTAAACCAACCACTGCCTCTACCAGCTCCCTCTGGCCGTTTCCAGCAACTCCCAGTATCCCGAATACCTCCCCCCTGCGGACAGAAAAGATTATACTCCGAACTACTTCCTGTCCTCTGTACCTCAGGATTTCAACTCTTTGCTGCTCTCCTACAGAAAGCTGTCACACTAAATTTTCAAACACTGCATAATTTCGATATAGAATAAATTTTTTGACATAATTTTGAATTGGTGTATAATGTAATTGAAAAAACTATAAGGGTATAATTAAGGAAAAAATGTGGCCCTGAAGATGGCCCCCAAGGAAAAACTTCTGGAACGGGCTGAGGAGTTTATATTTTCCACAGGTCTGCGGGATGGGGCGACTTTTCTGTGCAAGGCCAACATGAAGTATGGGCTGGCCAAAATACACTGGGTCCAGGAGCAGATGGGTGTGCAGCCGGATGCCACCTTTATTTCCACTCCTGACATGACTATCACCCGTAACGCAGGCCGGTGGAAAAACGGTTTCGGCTATGGAGGCAAACTCAGCTGGGGTGACGGAAACAGTGAACTGGTAATACTGAATACCAAGCCCAACACCTGTGGTATGCTGGTAGGTGGGCTGGACAAGTTTCCTGACAGCGAAGAGCTGGTGCACAGACTGGACAAGCTCAGGAGCTGCAGGGAAAAAATCGACAGCATTGAGGTCCAGTGGGACTTCCATCTTTCAAACCACTTTATTGACCTTTTCTGGGTAAAGCCGCTCGGTGATTTCAGTTTTCCAGAGTATGTATTTATCATCCATTCATCTGCCAGAGAGCTCAAAGGGGACAACCCCACCGGGTTCGGGCTTTACATCGACAGCAGCCATTTATTACAGGAAATGGCAGAAAAGTTTGATACTCCCTTTGGTCCACTCCATGTTCTTTCAGGCTCCCGGGCAAAAAAGTACTTCGATTTTAACATATATGCTGAACAGTACTCCAAAAACAAACGGCTATTGGCAGCCCGAACACTTTTCGGGGAGTTCCACCTCATATCCAATGAAGTCCACCAGGGACTGGTGAACATGAATGAGATTCTTCTGGGCTGCCATCTGGTGGATGGTACTGACCCGCATAAGGTCCTGCCATTTGTTCTCAGGGCGGACATTCCTGCCTACCTGGTAAAGGGCAGACCCAATCTGGGAGAAAATGAAATCGAAACTCTGGGTTTTACCCAGCGATCAAAAAGGCTGGGTGTATATGAAAGGCTGAAAAACGCCAACATCATACCCCACGGGGGAGGATATACCTACCCGGACCTGCTCAATGTGTGTAAAGTTTTTGAATACGGTAATAATAGATATTTCGAGCTGGACCAGGCCACAGACAGGGGTAAAAAAGTAATTTCTGATGTTAAAGAACTCCCCTACACATATAGAGGCCGGGAAGTAGTGCTTAAGTCACTGGAGCTTAACCTCTGCGAACTGGTGGCCAAACTGGTGCCCCGTTATGTGCTGAAGATATAACTGGGCAGTATACAGCTTTTGAAGAAAGGAAGGGCTGAATGTTCACCAGAAACCTGAGTGAAGAAGAAGTATATATAATTCACAAAATAGAATCATTTGTCCGTGACAAGCATGACAACCTGCAGGGACATGACTATTCACATGTGATTGCTGTTGCCAACTATGCCACAGAAATAGCCAGGCGAATACCTGAACCGGTAGACCCGTTTGTTCTTATATGTGGCGCACTTTTTCATGATATAGGCCGGGTCGGCACCATGACCGGACGGCTGCACGGCCTGAGAGGTGCAACCATCACCGAGGAATATCTCAGGGCTATTGGTATACAAGAGGAGACCCGGAAGCAGATAGTCCGAATTGTGGTCCGTCACACCAAAACTTCCATGCTGCCTCCCCAGACTACAGCCGAGAAAGTGGTATTTGATGCCGATGATCTGGACCGATTGGGCTTAATGGGAATGCTTCGTGGAATGATGGTAGGAGCGGTGAATCGGTCTATGGAGGAAATCATAGACAACCGGCTGCAGAAGAGAAAAAAAGACTATGAAAGACTGCACTTTCAGGCCAGCCGGGAGCTTGGACAAGGGTTATACCAGGAGACCCTCCAGTTGATTGATTTTATTCAGCATTCCATGGACCAGAGATACAGCCAGATCACCACTCTTAACCTTCCTGTATCACACATCTAATATCACAGTGGCCTTCCATCCCCCTGAAGTTTCTTCAACCTTGAACAGCTGGAGGGTAACAGCCTTTACATCAACAAGCAGATTGTGCTTATTAGGGTCCAGTATTTCACCCCATCCGGTGGCTTTCAAACTGTACCCTTCTTTTTTCCCTTTTATTTGCAGATCATAAACCCGCAGAAGCAGCTGTTCTGCGTCCTTATAATAAATCAGCTCTCCCAGGAGGTTGAAAAGAAGCATTTCAACAGAATCCGATGCCACCTCAATATTTCTCAAAACTTCCCTGGAAATGCTGTCCAGATTGTCTACCATCACATTTATGGTGGCATCGCAGGCAGAAATAAAAAGCTCCTCCAGGGTCTGTCCAAAGGCCCTAAAAGCTACATCCCCGATGGAAACATCGTCCAGGTATTCATATCCCATTGTCAACCCTTTACGTTGCCGATTGGAATAAATCTGGCCACCCGTCTGCTTATACCTGCTATTTCAGTTGCTTCAACCACATCGTCTATGTTCTTGTAGGCAGCTCCTGCTTCTTCTGCCAGACTGGAAAATGAGGCGGTGTGCACGTATACCCCTTTTTTCTCCATCTCTTTGATCAGTTTTTCTCCTCTGAACTTTTTCTTGGCAGCCCTGCGGCTCATGGTCCTTCCACTTCCATGTGCTGTGGTATAAAAGCTATTTTGGCCTTCCGCTGTACCTGCAAGCAGGTACGAACCGGTTTCCATACTTCCCCCTATTATTACCGGCTGGCCTGTATCATAGTATACCTCCGGAAGCCCCGGCATACCAGGGCCAAAGGCCCTGGTGGCACCTTTTCGGTGAATAAGCACTTCCTTTATTTCCCCATTCACAGAGTGTTTTTCCAGCTTGGCAGTGTTATGGGCAACATCGTATATCTGATAGAGCCCCAGGTCCTCCGGGGACTTGCGAAAAACTTCGGAAAAAACCTCTCTTATCCGGTGAAGAATCATCTGACGGTTTGCAAAAGCCATATTAATGGCGCAGTTCATGGCCTGGAAATAGTCCTGCCCTTCTGGAGAGGAAAAAGGAGCACATGCCAGCTCCCGGTCTGTAACCGGCAGGTTATACTTTTTCTGCATTACATTCAGAAACTTCTGGAGATAATCAGTAGCCATCTGATGGCCGAACCCTCTGCTTCCGCAGTGGAACATTACCATTATCTGGTCTGGCACCCTTATGCCAAACTTCCTGGCAATTTTGCTGTCAAATATATTTTCCTGTGCTGCTACCTGGATTTCCAGGTAGTGATTCCCGGAGCCAAGGGTGCCCAGCTGCTTGTAGCCTCTTTCAATGGACCTGGGACTGATCTTGGAAGCCTTTGCCGGAGATACACACCCCATGTCTTCGGTCCGCTCCAGGTCCTGCTTCCATCCGTACCCCTTTTTAACACACCACCTGGCACCCTGTCCCAGCACAGCCCGAAAGTCATCTCTGGACATTTTAATACTGCTGGACCTCCCCACCCCGGTAGGAACTTCTTTAAACAGCCTGTCTATCAGCTGTTTAATTTTTGGTTTTACTTCTTCCAGAGTAAGACTGGTATGCACCAGCCTCATCCCACAGTTGACATCAAACCCTATTCCTCCAGGCGATATTATCCCTTTTTTAGTATCAAAAGCAGCAGTGCCTCCTATAGGAAAGCCGTATCCTGAGTGCCCATCGGGCATACAGAACGCATATCCTGTAATACCGGGCAGTCTGGCCACATTGGTAATCTGGTTGAAAACTTCCTGGTCCATCTCTTTCAGAAGCTTCTCTGTAGCAAATACACGCACCGGTACCCTCATCCCGCTTTTGTAGGATTTTGGGATTTCCCATAATGCATCATTTACTTTTATTACATCTCTGGGCAGAGGCATTTATTTCTCCTTGGTAAAAAAATATATCCTCACAGCACATTTCCCAGATAAATATTCTGGAGTCCGTGAGACTTTCCTATTTCCCGGGCCTTTTTCAGGGTGTGGATGGGGGTGATGGGATAATTACTGAAACTATAGCAGGGAAAAAACCTGCTCAGGTGCCAGGGAGTTTGTTTTCCCAGTCCGGCTATAAACTCTGCTATCTGGTTCAGCTCTTCGCCGGAGTCGTTTTCTCCGGGGATGATCAGGGTGGTAATTTCAACCCAGATACCCGCTTCTTTCATCCTTCTAATGGCCTCCAGTACCGGAGCAAGGCGGGCTTTGCATATTTTTCTGTAGTACTCGTCCCTGAAGCTTTTAAGATCTACATTTGCTGCGTCCAGGTAGGGAGTTATGCTTTCCAGGGCCGTGGGGGAAATATACCCATTGGTCACAAATATATTCTTCAGCCCCCTTTCAGCAGCTAGCTTTGCGGCATCATAAGCAAACTCAAAAAATATTACCGGCTCGGTATAGGTATACGAGATGCTTTGACAGCCGCTCTTTTGAGCCTCTTCCACTACCTGCTGTGGAGTGTACTCTTTGCCTGCCCCTATAGAGCCGTTCTTTTTGGACGCCTGGGAGATCTGCCAGTTCTGGCAGTACCCGCACTTAAAATTGCACCCGATGGTAGCTATGGAGTAGGTAAGCGTACCGGAAAGAAAATGGTACAGGGGCTTTTTTTCTACCGGGTCGATGCTGGCAGCGATTAATTCTCCGTATACCAAACTATATAAAGTTCCATCTATATTCTGTCTAACTCCGCATATTCCGTATCTGGAAATGGCTATTCTGCAGTTGTGGGCACACAGGTAACAGTGTACCTTCCGGCCATCAAGCTTTTCATACATCATGGCTTCTTTTTTCATAAGTAAAACCCTGATCGAGAAAAATCCTTTTGGTATTATATTAAAATCATAAGTTTCTCCCTTCGGTAAGTCAATTATATTTGAAATAATAGCCATCATACGCTTACAGGTATAGTTCCATTTGATTGAACATGTTCCAGTATGATGATATATTGTTTAACGGAATAGGGAGTATAACATAATGTATGTACCCGGTATAACCAAAAAATTGGTTGTTTTTTTAATTATTTTACCGGTTTTTATGTGTACTCATCCCACGAAAACTTTGGGACAAACAGCCAATAATGATCAGGACAACCCTGAACAGCAGCAGTCAGACCAGGAAGATAGAAAAATAGATGTCAACCTTACCAGAGTTACCGCCCGAATCAGTCCCGAGTTTGAAATCACCCTGCCAAGTGGAAATGTGTATCAGCACTTTACTGAAAGCTTCAATAATCTGGAAATGACATTTGATTTGAACTACAACTTTCTAAACAGCAATATAAGCGGTGGTATCAACTTTGCTTATCCGATGGGGCGAGTTGTTCCGGGAATTAAATTTTTCCAGGAACTGGATTTCGAAAACTATTTTACACCGCGACTGGACGAAGGAGAACTGGTAATCATTCCCTCAGACAAATATATTTTAAGAAAAAGGGGGGTTGAGCCCAGTATCAGCTTTAATGTTTTACCCGATTTCTACCTGATACCTTCTTTTACTATAAACGATACCTTTAAAGGCAGTCTTACCACCAGCGAGGTAATAGAAGAAGGCATAGATCTTACCGGCAAAGCAAGTTTGATTTATGACGGGCTTGTTGCCAGAAATCCAGAAAAAAAGCTTTTATTGAGCGGAGTGTATTATCGGTCCACTTTCAGCATACGTTACAGAGACAGCTTCAGAAATCCGGTAAGCATCGATAATACCAATCACTTCATAAGCCGGTTTGACTTCAAAGAAAAATGGTATTTCGGGGAAAAGTTAAGCCTGAATTATCCCCTTAAAATCTGGACCAGAGAAACCGCCGGTTTCTATACCCTGGGGGGATTTGACACTATCAGGGGATACGAATACAGCTCCATAAACTCATTCAGGTTTTTATTACTGTCTACTACAATGGAAAGAGAAATTATGAAAGGCACCCAGCTGAAGCTCACATTATGGAATCTTAATGCAATACTCCACCAGTTCAGATTTTTTCTTCTATTTGACCAGGTTCTGTCCCAGAAAAATCTAGACCTTCGGTCCCAAATTAATTCTTACTCCAGCATCGGGTGTGGGCTCTCATTTGTGATATCAGGCAAGACCAGGGGCCATTTTAAAATAGAAATTTACGCAGCAAAGCCCCTGGAGCCTGTTTCGCCCCTTTTATATTTCAAAACCTCTTTGTACAGTTTTGAAAAACGCTTATAGCTGTGCTAACCGGTAATATTAAAAATATTAGCCTGGTTCACCGCCAATGCTCGGGTGCTCTTGCCAGCGTTTATATTGGCAGACAGCACGTTTGTTGATAGATTATATACTATGGAAAAAATTCTGAATATGTTCAAAGCGCTGGGAGATGAAAGCAGGCTCCGTATACTGCTGATGCTCAGAATACGTCCCCTCTGTGTATGCGAAATAAACCAGGTGCTGAATATAGCCCTTTCCACAACCTCACAGCACCTGAAACAGCTCAAATTTGCAGGATTGATAGAAGACAGCAAAGAAGGAAGGTGGGTAACCTACAAACTCAGCGGACAAAATACCTTTTTTACAGACCTTTTAAAGAATATAGAAACAAAACTATGGGACCATCCAAAGATAAAAAAAGACCGCAGCACCATATCCACGGTAACCAGGGAAGAATGCTGGAGAAACCTCAAACAGAAACAGGCTGGGCTGTAACAAAAACAAAATCCCTGTCAAATTAACAGGCCTCCAGGGCTTTTAAACCCTGAACTATTAATCGTATAGAGTTCTTGCACAAAGTAGCAACATTTTTATTGTATATTGGTTAGAATTGTGATAATCTTCTCTCAACTCCAAAGTCTGTCAGAAACGGTGGTACCAGATCATGGAATTGAAAAAAAATCTCAACCTCTACCATGTTTTCAGCATTGCCTCAGGGGCTATGATATCCTCCGGACTGTTTATTCTGCCCGGGCTGGCCCACTCCAGGGCCGGCACAGCGGTGATAATTTCATATTTCCTGGCAGGTCTGCTTTCTTTGCCGGGAATGCTCAGTATTGCGGAGATGACCACAGCCATGCCCAGGGCAGGGGGAGACTGTTTCACCATCATGCGCAGCATGGGACCAGCGGTGGGCACAGTAGCAGGTCTTTTGAGCTGGTTTTCGCTGTCAATGAAAAGTGCATTTGCCCTTCTGGGGATGTCTGTATTTGCCTCATTACTGGTGGACATAAACATACATGTAATCGCCATTTTTTTCTGCCTGGTGTTCCTGGGTATAAACCTGGTGGGTATTAAAGAAGCAGGCACGTTGCAGTCCATCCTGGTTGCAGGCCTTCTGGGAATAATGGTGTACTACATCTACAGAGGGCTGCCAGCAGTAAAATATCAGAACCTGGCACCATTTGCCCCGCACGGGGCTGTGGGGGTGCTTTCAACCACCGGGTTTGTATTTGTTTCTTACGCAGGGCTGCTTAAAATAGCCAGTATTGCTGAAGAGATAAAAAACCCGGGTAAAACCATCCCTATGGGGATGATACTGTCCCTGGTAGTGGTAAGCCTTTTTTACACGTTTATGGTATTTGTAACTGCTGGAGTACTGGAAAGCAGCAAGCTCCACAATTCGCTGACTCCTATTTCAGATGGAGCAGCGGTGTTTATGGGAACCTGGGGAAGTATAGCCCTGAGCATTGCTGCTGTTTTCGCCTTCCTTTCCACGGCAAATGCAGGCATTATGACAGCAGCAAGGTCTCTGGTACCCCTGAGCAGGGACAGTCTGTTTCCTGAAGTGTTTGGGAGGATAAACCAAAAATTCTCTACTCCTCACAATTCACTTCTGCTGACAGGATTTTTTATTATTGTCTCGCTGGTACTCCAGCTGGATATTCTGGTTGAAGCAGCCTCATCTGTACTCATACTCACCAATATACTATCCTGTCTTTCTGTGATAATTTTAAGGGAAAGCCGCATCCAGAATTACAGGCCTTCTTTCAAAACTCCCTTTTATCCCTGGATGCAGATAGCAGGCACCCTGGGCCTGGGAGTGCTGATATTCGAAATGGGAAAGGAAGCACTTCTTATAAGCCTAATCCTTATTCTGGGGGGCATTTTTGTTTACTGGTTCTACGGCAGAATCCGCGGATACCGTGAATACGCGCTCCTGCACCTTATAGAAACCATCACCGCCAGGGAGCTTACCACTCACTCTCTGGAAAATGAACTGAAGGAGATTATCTGGGAAAGAGACCACCTGGTCAAGGACCGGTTTGACCAGGAGATTGAAAAAAGCAAAATTTTGGATTTAGAAGAACCTTCTACTTCAGAGGAATTTTTCAGCATGGCAGCCTCCACCATGGCAGAGCAGCTCAACATAGAAAGGGAGAGTTTATTTGAACTGCTCCAGAAAAGGGAACGGGAAAGCAGTACTGCTATAACCCCTTCCGTGGCAATACCTCATATTGTTATAGATGGAGAGAAAAAGTTCGCCATACTGCTGGCCAGAAGCAGGAAGGGCATCTATTTCTCTGATGCTGCCCCAAATGTTCAGGCGGTTTTTGTACTGGCAGGCACCAGGGATGAAAGAAACTTTCATCTGGTAAGCCTGGCTGCCATTGCCCAGATTGTCCAGGAGCCTGATTTCGAAAAGCGGTGGAAAAACGCAAGAAATACGGAGCAGCTGAGAGATGTTGTTCTTCTGGGCAAAAGAAAAAGGGGGTAGCTCTGGTATTTCTCACACATGGTCATGTAAAAACCTTTATGGATGGTATAATCGATTTATAGTATATTATATCTTTATTAAATTAAGAGAGCAACCTGCAATATTTTACGAAGGGTACTGTAATGATTGTTGAAGACTACCATTATCCTTTACACAGCATCCCCAATCGAAGAGACTTCCGGGATATGCTGGACAGAACCTGCGAAAACTTCGGTGAACAGCTTACCTTTTTCGAAAAAGATGAACGTGACCGCTATCAGGGAATAACCTACAACCAGTTTCGTCACCGAATCGCCTGCCTGGGCGAAGCACTTCTGGATATGGGTATCGTACAGCGGGATAAAATAGCTATTATGGGAAAAAACTGCAGGAAGTGGGCCATTTCATACTATGCTGTGGTAAGCTCCAACTGCATAATAGTACCCATAGATAAAGACCTGGGTGGAGATGAAATAGAACGCATTGTTACCAAAGCCGAAGTGAAGGCAGCTATATTTGAAAACAGGTATACAGAGATATTCCAGGCAGTCAGCCGGAAGCACAGATTTTTAAAATACCTGATACCTTTTGATGCTCAGAAGAACTACCCTGTATGTCTGGATGTGCTTATTCAAAATGGAGAACAACGTATCAAACAGGGGAACAGAAAATATCCGGGCATCCGCATTAACCCGGAGGAAACCGCCTCTATTCTTTTTACCTCGGGCACCACAGGGACGCCCAAGGGAGTAATGCTTTCTCAGAAAAACATCATCTCCAATATTGTACAGATGAGACAGCTTATATGGCTCGATGAAACCATGACCTTTCTTTCCGTGCTTCCCCTCCACCACGTATACGAATGCACCTGTGGATTTCTATGCCAGGTGCATGCAGGGACCAGGATCGCTTATGCCCAGTCTCTAAAAAAGATCGCCCAGAACATCAATGAGATACGTCCTACCAACATAAATGTCGTACCCCTCCTGCTGGAAGCATTTTACAGGAGGATCATAGAAAAAATAAATGAAAAACCCTCTACCAGGATCAAATTTAAAATCGGGGACCTTCTCTGCAGTATGGTGCAGGCAGTACTCCGGAAGAATATCCGCAGGAAGGTCTTCAACCAGGTACATGACAGGTTCGGCGGCAAACTGGATTTATTTATAACAGGCGGGGCAGCGGTAAAGCCTGAAATATCCAGGTTCCTGCGTAAACTGGGGTTCAGAGTGATACAGGGGTATGGAATTACAGAGTGTTCACCCTTTCTAGCTGGAAACAGGGACAGGTTCTTTTCAGATTCCGCAGCCGGACTTCCTTCTCCCGGCTGTGATATTGAGATATTTGATAAAAATGATACCGGAATAGGTGAAATAGGAGCAAAAGGCCCAAATGTAATGCTGGGGTATTACAGGGAGCCGGAGCTGACCAAACAAGCATTCCGCAGCGGCTATTTCATGACCGGTGACCTGGGGTATATTGACAGCAAGAACTTTTTATATGTGGTGGGAAGGAAAAAACACACTATAGTCACAAAAACAGGAAAAAATATTTACCCTGAAGAGATCGAGTTTCAGTTCCTTCATTCAGAGTTGATAAAAGAAATCGTAATAAGTGAACGAAGAGACCCTGAAACCATGGACGAAATAATTGCCGCTCACATCCATCCCAACCTGGAGGTACTGGCAGAGAGAACCGGGAAGCAGGAGGATGAAATTGCAGACAAGGAAACCATCCCTTTAATCAGAAAAAATATCAGGGAAGTAAATGCAAAGCTGGTTTCCTACAAGAGAATCACCTACTTTTACCTGCATAGAGAGGAGTTTGAAAAAACTACCACCAGAAAAATCAAAAGATTTCTGGTGGAACCGGAGGGTGAACCCATTCCGGTGTACAGATAAGCTTACTATGAACAGGATGTTTCAGGCTATTTTCTCCAGGATAGCCATAATGTTTTTCTGCGCTACCTCTTTGGGGGCGTCCCCCTTTACTTCATAAAAGGTCCCCTTCTGCCGGTAAAAGTCCATAACCGGCTTGAAGGTCTCATAAAATACCTTGAGCCGCTCTTTTATGGCTTCTTCATTATCATCTTCCCTTTTGTACACTTCCACACCCGGCGGGGGTGGATCAAAGTATATATTGTAAATTTTTCCGTCTTTTGTCATTCTCCTGCCGGTAAGCCTTTTAATGATAATTTCATCAGAACACTTCAAGCATATAACTGCATGCACTTCAGATATCTGGTCAAGGCCTCTGGCCTGATTAAGGGTACGGGGAAAACCGTCAAACAGGTAGCCGTTTTTGCAGTCATCATCCTGCAGCCTATTTTTTATTATTTCAATGATTATGTCATCTGGAAGAAGCTTCCCCTGGTCCATATAGGACTTTGCGGTCCTTCCCAGATCGGTATCCTTCTCCACCTCTGCCCGCAGGATGTCGCCGGTGGAGATATGGGGAATATTAAATCTTTCACAGATAGCCTTAGCGTGGGTGCCTTTGCCCGCCCCGGGAGCTCCCATAATTATTACGTTCACTTTTTCCTCCTCCCTGGTGGTAAATTTTCAATTAAAATGACTCAGTCCGGTATAACCTGTGCGGTTTTTACAAAATCGCAACGGCCAAAAACATACTTAAATATTTGTTTTGAAGCAAGCTTAAATATTCTACAGAACACGGTGTTTTTGGGCTATTTTGGATGCCAGGTCAGCCAGTGCATCAAAATGCTCCTGGCGGGGATACCCTTTGCATATAACCGGTTCCAGCAGTACAACCTTTAAG
>JBMCUI010000020.1:0-15441 GCA_048622675.1 Spirochaetota bacterium
AGTATATGCAGGCTGGAGGACAAAAACTTTATGAGCTTTATTCACCAGCTCTACCGTGCTATAAAGCAGAGCGGCGAGAGGCTGGACGGTGCGCTGAAAATGTTAAATCAGTGATCAGCAGCTGTCTTTTTTACTTTCTACGGAACATTCCCAATTTTATTCCTTCCAGAGAAAGGAGCTTTAATTTTATATCCACTCCCTTTCCCATGCCGCCTCCAAAACCACCAGGAGAGCCGTTCGAACGAATTACTCGGTGACAGGGTATGATCAGAGGCAGGGGATTTCTGGCCAGAGCGCCTCCCACAGCTCTGAGTGCTCCTGGATTGCCCATACTGTGGGCAATCTGTCTGTAGGTGCTTACCCTGCCGTAAGGGATGTCAGCTGTTTTCCGAAGCACCTCTTTCTGAAAGGCAGTACCGGTGAGGGAGCAGGGTAAGGAAAAAGCGGTGATGTTTCCATCCATATACCCTTTGATCTGTTGGACAGCCTGTTTGAACATACCGTAGTTTTCCGTACTTTCCGGATATTTTGTTTTAACCAGGTTTATGAACTCGTTCCTTGGGTGGAGTATGTCCAAAAGAATAATTCTTTCCTGAAAAGAAACAATTCCGGTGCTCAAAAAATGATATTCGAAGAAACAGTAGTAGTGGGTCATTCTAGTGGTGTCTCTTTGCTGAACTTGCTGCTGATTATTTCTGATTTTCGGGCAGCCTCTCTTACTGCATTCATTACCAGGGCCTTAAACCCTCCCTGTTCAAGCTGAAGAAGTCCTTCTATGGTGGTGCCTCCGGGGCTGGTAATCAACTGTTTGGCCTGTGAAGGCTGCATGCCGGTATTTTTGAGAAACCGGGCACATCCGTACAGAGTCTGCACTGCAAGCTCCCTGGCTGTAGATGGGTCCAGGCCCATCAGCACCCCCCCTTCTGACAGTGCTTCAACCATCAGAAAAACAAACCCCGGCCCGCTGCCGGAAAGTCCGGTTACTGCATTCATGTCTTTTTCATTCACCTTTACCGGCTCGCCGATACTGCTGATAATTCTTTCAGCCTTGTTCCGGTCTTCCCCGGAGACACATTTGTTGCAGCAGTATGCTACTGCTGCAGCACCTACCTGTGCCCCTATGTTGGGCATGGTTCTTACCAGCGGTGTATTTTCAGGAAGCATTTGTTCCATGTAACTAATCTCTACACCGGCAGCTACAGAAATAACCAGGTTTTCCCTGCAAATATAAGGAGAAAGCTCTTTTAGTATTCCACCTACCTGGGCCGGCTTTACTGCAATGACAATTGTCCGGTAGCTCCCTATGGTACTGTTGAGTTTTTCTATGCAGGCTATATTGTGGGTGTGTTTAATATCATCACGTTTCCGGGAGTCGATTTCAACCACCAGGAGATTTTCAGGGTCCAGGTTTTTTTTCACCAGGCCTACCAAAATTGCTCCTCCCATGTTGCCCCCGCCGATAACTGCTATTGTTTCTCCATGCATACACACTCTCCGGACGTTTTTACCTGTATAGTAACAAAATATGAGAGTTTTTTCCAGGTAATTAAAGGTCCATACCGGACAGGTAAATCTATGGGTGTGCGAAAATGTTGAGCTAGACTTTAACCTTGTCCAGCTCCAGGTCAAGCTCATCTCTGAGGTTTTTAAACCCTTTCAGGGTTCTGTCAATATGCTCGTCGGTATGGGCTGCAGTGGGGATCATCCTCAGAAGAATTATTCCCTTTGGCACCACCGGGTACATTACTCCAGAAACAAATACTCCCTGTTCTTCTCTCAAGTAACGGATTATTTCTTTGGCAACCTCAGGCTCAGCCGGTATATATACCGGAGTTACAGGGGAGGCTGTATCTCCGAGGTTGTAGCCCAATTCTTTAAGGCCTTTCTGCAGCTTGTGTGCCACCTCCCAGAGCCTTTTTCTCAGCCCGGGGCTTTGTTCGATTTTATCGAACGTAGAGTTTACCGCTTTTACATATATAAGTGGCAGGCTTTTGGCGAAAATCTGGGTCCTGGCATTGTACCTGATGTAGCGTATAATCTCTTCATCTCCGGCAGTAAATCCACCGATAGCGGCAAATGCCTTGGCAAAAGTACTGAAATAGAGGTCGACCCTGTCCATTACCCCGAAATGCTCAGAAGTGCCCTTGCCGGTTTCACCCATTACTCCACAGCCGTGCGCATCATCGATAAACAGACGGGCATCGTATTTTTCTTTCAGGTCACAGATCTCAGGAAGGTTGGCAAGGTCTCCCCTCATCCCGAACACTCCTTCTGTAACTACCAGAACACCGCCTCTTCTGAGCTTATTTGCTGCTTTGAGCTGCTTTTCCAGGTCTTCCATGTCATTATGCTTGTAGAAGCGGTATTTCCCGCCTGAGAGAAAGGTCCCATCTATCATACAGGCATGGGAGAGCTTATCGATAACTATACAGTCGCCTCTGTGAACAATTGCAGAAAGGGTCCCCAGCACTCCCAGGTATCCGTAGTTGAAAAGAATCGACGATTCTTTGTTTTCCCAGGTGGCAAGCCTGTCTTCAAGCTGCTCGTGGAGCTCGGTGTTGCCGGTAAGCATACGCGAGCCCATAGGTGAAGACACACCGTACTCCCTGGTGGTCTCGGCAGCAACCTGGGTGATTTCAGGGTTGCCGGCCAGTCCCAGATAATTGTTGATGGACCACATAACGTTATTTTTACCATTAAACTCCATTTCCGGTCCCGGCTTCAGCGAAAGAATGGGGCGGGTGAAATATTTGTCCTTAGCTGTCCTGAATATTCCCAGATAACCGCCTTCTTTATGACATTTATCAAATACATCCATAATTATCCCCCGATTTTTAATTTGACTACTTAAGTTAATTTATACGGAATATGGTTGTCAAGCAAAATACTGATATGGCCCCGGCTTGTCCTGATAAATCACTGCTTTTTGGGAAACCGGCCTTTTTTCTCTGCGGGTATAGAATGGTATTTTCTGCTCCGGAAGAAACTCCGGTTCTTGACAAATCGTTTTTTCCTGTTATCCTTACTACCATGAAAATTGCAGTGGTCGGCTGTGGTGGAAACGGTGGTGTTGTTGCAGGCACCTTAGCCCGGAAAGGCCTGGATGTTGCCTGTATAGACATAAACCACCAAAATGTGAAAGCCATACAAAGCAAAGGAATCAGGCTGATAGGAAAAGAAAAGGTGTATGCCCCCCCGGTTGCGGCTTTTAACGAATTCAGCCAGCAGCAGGAAGAATTCGATGTTATTATCATCGCGGTCAAGGCTGATGCTCTGAAAGATGTGTTTGCACATGCAAAAAACTACCTTACCCATGATGGCTTTATTGTTACCCTCCAAAATGGACTGGTAGTGCTGGAGGTGGCAGAGCAGTTTCCTCAGGTTAAGATTGTTGGAGGGGCTGTGGGATACAATTCCGTTATGGAAGACTATGGTACCTACAGGCTTACCTCTAAAGGGGGGATTACAGCAGGAAACCTCACCACTGCCTGTGAAGAAGATATGAATAAACTGAAGGAGATATTGGCGCCCCATATAAGGGTAGATGTCACCACCAATATCCAGGGGGCGTTATGGTCGAAGCTGCTGATAGTATGCGGAGCTACAGGATTTGGAGGGATAACAGGAGTGCTGGTGGGCAAGCTTTTAAGAAGCCGGGTAGCCAGAAACCTTTTTTTCAAACTGGTTACAGAAGGATGTGAAGTTGCCAGTGAACTGGGGATTCACCTGGAGAAGCTGCCCGGGGCAATTAATCCCCACAAATTCAGTGAGAACAGCGAGGGCTATCCCCTGGGTGTACGCCACCTTGTTTTGATTTTGGCAGGAATCAAGTACAGGAGCCTTAAATCAAATATCCATCACTCTCTGGAAAAAGGCCAGAAAACAGAAGTGGACTACATAAATGGGACAGTGGTCAAGTATGCTCAGAGGGTGGGTATTGATACTCCGGTAAACAGGGAAGTGGTGAGAATGGTAAAGGAAATAGAACAGGGCAGGAGAGCGATGGGAATGCAAAATCTGTATGAAATATGGGAGAAGTTAAGCCGGGCTTTTACCTGAACAGCACCTTTTTCCTGTGCTCCAAAACCATATTTTCCGTTTCCACTACTAATTTGGACTCTCTTTTACTATATTACTTACAAATACTATTATTCAGTTAAATATGGGCAGAAAATGCACCTGAGGGGCTTTACCCCAAAAAAATGGATTGTAACGGATAAAATACTGGGGGCCTGTTTTCTGGTTCTGGTCTGCTGGTGTATAGCCGGCATACCATTATATGGGGATACTACTCCGGGGGTGGACAGCAATAACAAAACAGGCCAAAATCCTGTGTATGTAATTCCCATCCAGGGTGGGATAGACCGGACCATGGTAATTTTTATTCGCAGGAGTGTGGAGCAGGCCCTGAAGGAAGGGGCCGGGGTGTTGATTTTTAGTATTGATACTTTTGGCGGGAGGGTGGACAGTGCACTCCAGATTACCACTATTATCGGCTCCATAACCAGCGGGGAAACTGTTGCCTATGTTACTGCCAGTCCGGAGTCTGCTGGAGTGAGCTGGTCGGCAGGAGCACTTATATCATTTTCCTGCTCCAGCATTTACATGGCACCCGGTACGTCCATGGGTGCAGCAGCACCGGTATACATGTCCTCCCAGGGTACTCAGACAGCCCCTGAGAAAGTGGTAAGCGCCTTAAGAGCCCAGATAGCTGCACTGGCGGAAAAAAACGGCTACCCACCTGACATTGCCAGGGCCATGGTGGACATGGACATTGAACTGAGAGAGGTTTATGTGGAAGGAAAGCTTATGGCTGTTTCTTCTGAAGAAGTGGAGCGTATAAAACAGCAGGCCCGGGCACAATCAAAAACTTTCGGGATGGGAAAGGTTATTTCTCCCAGGGGGAAACTTCTGGCTCTAACTGCAGGGGAAATGCAAAAATATGGCGTCTCCTCTGGTACAGTTGCAAATGTGGAGAAGCTCCTGGAGGCCCATGGAGTAGGAGGCCCCCAGGTGGCAGAGCTGGGCAAGTCCATAGCAGACAGGGCAGTTGGATTTATTACCAGCTCCGGTTTCACAGCTCTGCTGATTATTATAGGACTGGTGGCACTGCTGGTGGAGATTACCAGCCCGGGTTTCGGATACCCGGGGACCATCGCTCTGATCTGCTTTGCTGTGGTGTTTGCCAGCTACGGGCTTCTTGGTACAGTGGGCTCTGCAGAACTCATACTGTTTTTGGCAGGCCTGGTACTGCTCATAGTGGAAATATTTATAATACCGGGCTTCGGGGTAGCAGGCATAGCAGGTATTTTGGCTATAGTTACTTCCCTGGTTCTCTCCATGCAGGGTTTTATTATTCCGGAGTTTGAATGGGAGAGGGATGTTTTAAAGAGAAACGTCACTGTGGTGGTTACCAGCCTGGTAAGTGCTCTGGTAATTTTTGGCATTATGGCGTATTTTCTTCCCCGTTTGAGGCTGTTCAGCCGGCTTGCTTTGAGTGCTTCCCAGACTGCAGAGCAGGGCTATACAGTACAAACATCAGCAGAGAAGCAGGGGTGGATCGGGAAGAGAGGAATAGCTGTAACTACCCTTCGGCCCTCGGGAAAGGCCAGGTTCGGTGATGAGGTAATGTACGTGGAAACAGAGGGAGAGTATGTAGAGGCGGGCAGGAGCGTGGAAGTCATTGAGACTTCAGGAAACAGAATAGTGGTGAGGAAATGCTGAGATGGAAGCATGGATACCGGTTTTACTCTTTGGGCTGGGCCTGGCGGCTCTTTTCCTGGAGCTTTTTATTCCTGCTCTGGGTATAATTGGGGCTGCCGGTGTAGTGGGAATGATAATAGGGACCGTAATGGCCTACAGGCAGTATGGCAGCACTCTGGGAACTGTATTTCTGGCAGGGGTGCTGGTGGGTACGCCGGCACTCATTATCATAGGGCTCAAGGTTTTTCCCAGAACATTTGCAGGAAAACTTCTCATACTGAAGGAGTCTCAGGACCGCCAGGCGGGCTATACCAGTTACGATACGGGTAAGTACAAAACGCTGGAAGGAAAACAGGGTGCTGCAGTAACCGCTTTACGGCCTTCTGGAATGGTGATGATAGACGGCAGAAAATACAGTGTGGTGACCTCCGGGGAATTGATAGAAAAGGACACCCCTGTAAAGGTAATAAAGGTGGAGGGGAGCAGGATTGTAGTAAGGGCTGATGAAAATCCATAGAAAATTTTAGTAAAAAATTCTTTGGGTTAGTTTTGAACTTTATCTTTTTCTGAGAAAGGAAACAAAAAATGATCGTACTTTACATTTTTCTTGGAATTGTTGCACTGGTGTTTATTGTTCTATTCGTAAAGTTCTTCGGGCTTTGGTTCAGGGCCCTGCTTTCAGGTGCCCCTGTTTCCATTACCAGGCTTATTGGGATGTGGATCAGAAGGGTGGCCCCGGCAGTTATTGTGGACAGCAGAATAGTACTGGCAAAGGCAGGAATACCTCTGGACACTGACCTTCTGGAAACCCATTATCTGGCAAGGGGAAATGTGCTCAGGGTGAGCATGGCCCTGGTGGCTGCCAATAAAGCTGATATCCCTCTTGTGTTCCAGAGAGCGGCTGCCATTGACCTGGCTGGAAGAGATGTGCTGGATGCAGTAAAGACCAGTGTCAATCCCAAGGTAATTGACTGCCCTGACCCTTCCAAAGGAAGGCAGACCATTGACGCGGTGGCAAAGGATGGAATCCAGCTGAAGGCCAAGGCCAGGGTAACGGTAAGGGCAAACATCGAGAGGCTGGTAGGAGGGGCCACCGAGGAAACCATCATCGCCAGAGTGGGTGAAGGTATAGTAACCACCATAGGCTCGGCTGAGACGTATAAAGATGTGCTGGAGAACCCGGACAACATTTCCAAAAGGGTTCTGGAGAAAGGGCTGGATGCAGGAACTGCATTTGAAATTCTGTCCATAGATATTGCTGATGTGGATGTGGGTGACAATGTGGGGGCCAAGCTCCAGGCAGACCAGGCTGAGGCGGACAAGAGGCGGTTTCAGGCAGAGGCGGAAAAACGCAGGGCTGCGGCCAGGGCCAGGGAGCAGGAAATGGTTGCCCAGGTGCAGGAAAACAGGGCCAAGGTAGTGCTGGCTGAGGCGGAGGTGCCCAAGGCAATTGCAGAGGCTTTCAGGAAGGGAAACCTGGGAGTAATGGACTACTACAACCTTCGCAATATTCAGGCTGATACCAGTATGCGCCAGAGTATAAGCGGGGAAGAAACCAAAAAAGAGGAGTAGGCTGCAGGTGGATGCAGATAATAATCTTCATGGGCATAAATTGTCACATGGATAAGCATTAGAAACGGAGGAGGCCGTGCCTTTTGAGCTTTTGCTGGTGTTTATTTTTGCAGGTTTGCTGTTACTGAACCCCATTCTGAGACTTGTGTCCAGGCTGGCAAAAAATTATTCTGCTGCAGAAAAAGACCGGGATTTTCACCAGGTAAAAAAACAGCACCAGCAGTCTTACAGAGAAGAAGAAAAACAGGATTTTCCGCATGTAGCAGCTCGATACCCAGAGATATATACAGATTCGGAGGTAAGGAGCGGGATGCTTTCAAAATCCGAAGAGCCGCCTTCAGCTTCTCTATCTCAAGGAGGGGGACCGCCACAGCGTATTGAGTCTTCTGTTTCTGAGAATGAAGGCCGGAAGAGTGGTACAGAGGAGGTATTTTCTTCTGATCCCGGGATTGAAAGAGAGTCCACCGGAGAAGGTTCTTTGTTCGGACAAAAAGAAAAAAAAGAACCTGCAGGAGGAGGCCCCTCAGGGGCAAAAAGGAGGGCCGGTACCAGCCCCCTCCTGTGGGAAAAGCTGGAAGGACTCACCCCTATGCAGAAAGCAGTAGTGCTGTCCGAAATACTGGGAAAACCAAAGGGGAGAAAGAGATAAAATACTTGACAATCATTATGGAATGGGAGTAGTATTAATACTACTTATGCGAGGTATATTATAAAAAGTATTTTCCTGCACCTGCTATTTAGCCATGACAGTACTATGGGTATATAAGGAGGAGTACCATGAGCGGAAAAAAGATGCTTGCCAGGGTCGGCCTGGAACTTATGAAAGTCAACTTTATAATGGATTATTTTCTTAAGTGGGGAGAAAAAGAAATTTTAAAATCCCTGGTCGAAAAAAATGAACGGAACAGACCAGCCGGGGCACAGGAAGAAAAGTATTATATCGTGAAAAACTTGATGAAAGGATTTGAAAAGAAACTCAAAGAAAACTACCTTGCTCCCTATGTAAAGGAGTGGGTATTTAATAAGCTTGTAGGTGAGGTGATGCTGAACTGGAAAGAAAGGCATCCGGAAGCTGCAAAAAGAAGAAAACTTGAGCAGCCGCTTCCCACGTTTATCACCCTTTCTCCCACCCAGAGGTGCAACCTTGCCTGTAAGGGCTGTTACGCATCCAGCTCCTGCAAGACCGCGGTTACCCTGGAATGGGATGTAGTTGATAGAATAATGGAGCAGAAGAGAAGGCTGTGGGGTTCATATTTTACGGTTGTTTCAGGTGGAGAGCCGCTTCTTTATGAAAGCAGAGGAAAAAACATTTTTGACCTGTTCGAAAAATATAATGACAACTTTTTCCTGATGTATACAAATGGAACTCTCATTGACAGGCCTACTGCCAGAAAACTGGCCCACCTGGGGAATGTTGCACCTGCTATTTCTGTTGAAGGTTTTGAGGAAAAAACAGACCAACGAAGGGGCCAAGGAACATACCAGAAACTTCTCAGGGCAGTAGATTACCTCAGAGAAGAGGGGGTTTTGTACGGTATTTCACTTACTGCTACCAGACAGAATGTAGAGCAAATCGTCAGTGATGAATTTATTGACTTTTTCTTTGAAGAAAAAGATGCATTTTTTGCATGGATGTTCCAGTATATGCCCATAGGCAGGGGGCCCAGCTTCGATATGATGATAACTCCCCGGCAGCGCCGGGAGCTGTGGTTCCAGGAGCAGCACCTGATAAGGGATAAAGGCATATTTTTCGTAGATTTCTGGAACGGTGGACCTATAAGTGACGGGTGTATAAGTGCCGGTAGAAGAGGAGGGTACCTGTACATAGACTGGTATGGAAATGTAATGCCCTGTGTGTTTGTCCCCTATACAGTAGGAAACATAAAAGAGGACTTTTTTGATAAAGGCAAGGACCTGGACCATGTTCTTAATACTCCTTTCTTTACCAGGCTGAGGGACTGGCAGGAAAACTACAGCTATAAAAAGCCTGCGCTGGAAACCGGGAATGAAATTGTGCCCTGTCCTATAAGAGACCACCACTGTGAATTCCATGCAATGGTAAGGGATGAAACAACCGGTGCCAGACCTGTGGACAAAACTGCACAGAAGGCATACAGTGATGAAAAATTTATACACGATCTGGCAGAGATGGGGGGAAAAGCAGCCCAGGCTACCAATGATATATGGCATAAACAATACCAGAAACTGGAGCAGTAAAAAAGTATACCCTTTGGAAGGCTCCTATTCCCATATGGAAGAGAGGGTGCTGTTATATCCCAATCCTGCAGAAGGTATTCACCTGTCGCTATAGACCCGGTAGTATATAGTAATGTCCGACTACCAATAGCTCCATGGTATTCCCGTAAGAACCATAAGTGGGCTAAATTTTTTAAAATCCCTCTTGCATTTTTAGGCCAGGCCCGGTAACATGTAAATCAGAAGCAGTTAAAAAACAAACAGGAGGTGAATATGACATGGCAGGACCTTCTGTTTCACAGCAAACATATGCTCCCTGCAACGCAGCCTGCCCGGTACATACCGATACCCGCCGGCTGGTAGAGCTTATATCTCGAGGAGAGTACGAACAGGCCATGGAGCTGCTTCTGGATGCCAACCCCTTCTCCTCGGTGTGCGGAAGGATATGCCATCACCCCTGCGAACAGAACTGCCGGAGGGCAAAGGTGGACGCTCCGGTGGGACTGATGAAGCTGAAACGATTTGTTATGGAAGCTGCCAGCAGCTACCGTTCCTCCCGCCGGCAGGGCCGGCAGATAAAAGTCAAGCGGAGTGAGAAAGTAGCAATAGTTGGTTCAGGGCCTTCGGGAATGACAGCAGCCAGGGACCTGGCCAGAAACGGCTTCAAGGTGGTGGTGTTTGAAAGCTCGGATACCCCGGGCGGGCTCCTGGGAAACGCCATCCCCCGGTACCGGCTTCCCTACTCTGTAGTAAAAGAAGATATCGATGACATACTTTCGCTGGGGGTGAAACTTCAAACAAATTATACTATAGGGAAGGACTGCAGTGTAGATGAGCTGTTTGACCAGGGATACAGTGCTGTTCTTCTTGCAACCGGGCTTTCGGAAAGCCGGACCCTGAACATTCCCGGAATAGACAGCAGGGGAATAATGCTGGCACTGCCTTTTCTGAGAACAGTACTCTCCCCCGGGCCTCCTGCCATAGGTACGAGGGTACTGGTGATAGGAGGGGGGAATGTGGCTATTGATGTAGCCAGGTCAGCCAGAAGACTGGGAGCAGAACAGGTAACCATAGCCTGTCTTGAGTCAAGAAAGGAAATGCCTGCCTGGGAATGGGAGGTGCAGGAAACAGAAGAAGAGGGTATTGGTATAATGAACTCATGGGGTCCCCGGTCAGTGGTTTCGGAAAACGGTGAAGTAAAAGGGGTGGAGCTGAAAAGGTGTACCAGAGTATTCAATTCCAGCGGAAAGTTTGATCCCCGGTTTGATGAATCGCAGACCACCACCCTGGAGTGCGAAAATGTTATTCTGGCTATAGGCCAGAGGGGGGACCTCACCTGTATAACTGGGAGTGAGGTCCGTACAGGGCCAGGGCAAAGGCTGGAGTGTGACCCACAGACCCTTTCTACATCCAGAAAGGGTCTGTTTGCCTGTGGTGAGCTGCAGATGGGGCCTGCTTCTGCTGTGGAATCTGTGCATGACGGCCACAGGGCAGCAGCTGCAATTGAGCATTTCATTAAATATGGGTCTCTGCTGAAACAGCCTCCTATTGAGCTTCCTGCTCTGGGAGAAATACCCGATGAAACTGCACAGAAAATAAAAAGGACCCAGCCGGTAGCCACTCCGGTGGAAGAGCCGCAGAAAAGAATAAAGGATTTTTCCGAAATAGACAGCGGTTTTACAGAATCACAGGCCCTCAGGGAGGCCCGGCGCTGCCTGGCCTGTACCACTGGGGCCCTGGCGGATGAAGCCAAGTGCGTGGGATGCCTCAGCTGCGTAAGGATATGTCCCTTTGGAGTAGCTACTGTGCAGAAAACAGCAGTTATGCCTGAAGAAAAATGCCAGGCATGCGGTCTTTGTGCTGCGGTATGTCCCGCAGCAGCTATAGCCCTCAAGAGGTTTGGCACCAACCAGATGAAAGACCAGCTGGAGGAAATCCTGGTTACCTTCAAAGAAGGGGTGCTTTCCAAACCTGTAATAATCTCCTACTGCTGTATGTTCGAAGTTACCAGCAGGAGTTTTATAAAAGACAACTCCGACCAGATTCAGCGATCCGGCATATACAGAGTAATGGTGCCCTGTGTGGCCAGACTGAGCGTACTGGACATTCTGGCCCCGTTTGAGCTGGGAGCAGAGGGAGTGGTCATTATAGCCTGTAGAGAAGGGAGCTGCCTGTATCCTACTGCGGAGCAGAGGCTTCTTTCCCGAATCCGAAGGGCCAAGGGGCTTCTGGAGGAGATACATATGGAGCCCGAAAGGATAGACTACTGGAAAACACAAGGTTCTGCCGAGGTTTCCTGGAGTTCCTTCTGGGAAATTTCCAGAAGGAAGCTGGACCAGATCATTACCAGGGCTGGAACATCAGTGTGAGTGTGTGCAGGTGTAACTGCAGGGTAGAATAGTAAATATGGTGAATGTATCCTGCAGAGGTAATTTTGCTCAGCAGTGCAAAGAAAGGAATGAGGTATGATTGTAGCAGAAAGAAAGCCGTTAAGTGAAATTATGGACTTTGTCCGGGATTATGAAAAAATTATGATACTGGGCTGCGGTACCTGCACCACAGTGTGTCTGGCTGGCGGCGAGGCGGAGGTAAAGGTGGCGGCATCAGGGCTGCGAATAGCGTTTTTCAGGGCTGGAAAAGAGGTGGAAATAATGGAAGGATGTGTGACCCGCCAGTGTGAGCCGGAGTTCCTGGATGAGGTTGCAGAAAAGGTGAATCAGGGCCAGCCTGATGCTGTTGTTTCGCTTGGCTGCGGGGTGGGGGTAAACTTTCTGGCCCAGAAACTGGACAGTATTCCTGTTTTTCCGGGTGTGAATACAAAGTTTTTTGGAGGTGCAGTGCAGGCAGGAGTGTGGATGGAGATGTGTGCAGGCTGCGGCAACTGCATTCTTCACCTTACCGGAGGTATATGTCCGCTGGCCCGGTGCTCAAAGTCAATACTTAATGGTCCCTGTGGGGGAAGCAGCAGCGGTAAATGTGAGATAAGCCCTGATATTGACTGTGGATGGAGTCTGATTATAGAGCGAATGAAAAAGCTGGGAACCCTTGACAGGCTGGAAGAAATTGTTCCTCCCTCGGACTGGTCCACCTCCCACCATGGTGGTCCCAGAAAAGTGATCCGGCAGGAAGTAATTTCTCTGGAGGAAGAAGCGGAACAAGAAGCCGGGGAGGGTTTGGATGCAGGTAAAGGTCAATAAAAAGCCAGTGTAGTTACTCCCTTGAATATGCAGTGAGGGGAGCGAGAAATGAATGAAATGAAGAGCGGAAGCAACCTGGAAAGGGTGCTGGGGGCCGGCCACTTTGCAGTGACTGTGGAAATTGGTCCTCCCATGGACTGCAATGAAGAGGTGGTAATAAAAAAGGCCCGGATGCTTCGGGGTATGGCCGATGCTTTCAACATCACCGATAACCAGACCGGGGTAGTGCGAATGTCCAGCATAGCTTCGGCTGTGCTTATCTTAAAGGAAGGACTGGAGCCGGTGATGCAGATGACCTGCAGGGACAGAAACCGGCTGGCTATTCAGTCGGATATTCTGGGTGCATCTGCACTGGGTATAACCAACTGTTTGTGCATAGCAGGTGACCACCAGTCCTTCGGGGCAGCAGGCAAGCTGAAAGGACATCCGGGGGCAAAGAATGTCTACGATGTTGATTCTATCCAGCTTGTGGCTATTCTTAAGGGATTGAGGGACGACGGACTGCAGCAGGGGGGAGATGTGGTAGAGAAAGCTCCTCCGCTGTTTATAGGAGCAGCATGGACTCCTCTGGGAGACCCTGTGGAAATCAGGCCGCTGCGACTCAAAAAAAAGGTAATGGCCGGAGCAGACTTTATCCAGACCCAGGGGGTGTATGATGTGGAGAGGTTCAAACAGCAGATGAAGATTGTCACTGACATGGGCCTGGCGCAGCGGACTGCTGTGCTTGCAGGAATTATTGTCCCCAAGAACCTGGGTATGCTGAAGTATATGAACAGTTCAGTTGCCGGGGTCAGTGTTCCCGACAGTCTTATGGAAAGGATGAAAAAAGCACGTGCTTCTGCCGGTGATGATAAGAAGCTTCGTTCCAAGAAACAGGCCGAAGAAGGGATTAAAATTTCTGTTGAACTGATACAGCAGGTTAAAGAAATACCAGGAGTAGCGGGGGTCCATCTCCAGGCTATTGAGTGGGAGCACAGAGTCCCCCAGATTCTTGAACAAGCCGGGCTGGTCCCCCGGCCTGTGATTACACAGGAGGTTAAAAAAAATGACATCAAAAGCAAAGATTATGGTAGTTGAAGACAATATGGACGAGGCCAGACTGATAAAGATGACCCTGGAGCCGGAAGGGTATGAAGTGGTGACTGCAATGAACGGAAAAGAAGCCCAGCAGAAGATTGATGATGAAAAACCGAATTTCATAGTGCTGGACATTATGATGCCGGAGATGGACGGCTTTGCCTTCTGTAAATGGGTAAAATCGAAAGATGAATTCCGGAATGTACCCATTGTACTTCTTACCGGAGTCGGCGAGCATATCTATGACACCAAATATCCCCTGGATGGGGTGATGAAGGCTGATGCAGATGAATACCTGGAAAAACCCATCAAGCCGGAAGTGCTTCTGGAAACCATTTCCAGGCTGCTGAAAAAATAGGGTGCATAAACAGGTTGGGAAAGAACTACCATACCAGCAGGCCTTTATTTATTCAATTACACAAAAGATCCGGTGAGATTTATGGAAAATAAAAAAAAGATAAATTGCTGGGAATATATGCGCTGCAAATATGGACCGGAAAGCGAAAATCCCTGCCCTGCTGTGGTTGATGAAACCAGCAACAGGGCCAATGGTGGAATAAATGCCGGGAGGATCTGCTGGATAGTTCCAGACACCCTGTGCTATGGGAAGAAAATGGGGGAGTATGCAGAGAAAAAAGCTGTTTGTTCATCATGTGAGTTTTTTAATCTGGTAAAAGAAGAAGAAGGAACAAGCTTCCACATGTTCAAGCTTGCCCGTGGGGTAACCAAACCGGACAAGCTGCATACCACCCTCTCCCAGATACAAAACCTGATTGACATCCACAAAGGCCTTCATTCTGAGTTTGATATTTACAGGACATTCATTAAAATAACCGGTGAGGCCCGCAGAATTACCGGTGCCCAGAGGAGTGTAGTTTTTTTGATTAAAGGAAACCCCCCGGCCCTGCACGGGGAGTTCAAGCTCAGGGGAAAGAAGACCAAAGTGGTAATAAAAATGGACGAAACCAGTGCAGTGGGCTTTGCAGCTTCACGCAACCGGGTGGTGAACCTGAGGGATGTTTACATGCAGGAAGTCAAGGGGAAGCCGGTGTTCAACACCTCTTTCGATAAGCAGTGCAATTGTGAGACCCATTCATTTCTGGCGGTCCCGGTCCGGGATTCCGAAGGCAGGGTGATTGGGGTGATTACTGCAGCAAACGCAAAAAAGGGCTTTTTTTCTGCTGACGATGAGTGGTTCATGCATACCTATGCTACAGAGGTGGCTCTGGCAGTAGAAAAAAATAAATTTATCCAGCAGAGCATCTCCGCTTTGAGGCTGGCATCCATAGGTGAAACTATTGCAGGGCTTTCCCACTGCATTAAGAACATTGCCCATGCCCTCAGGGGAAGCTCTTACATAATAAAAAAGGCCATTGAAAGCAATGATATTCGGAATATCAAATCTGCCTGGGAAATACTTGACCGGCATATAGAAAGCCTGGCGAACCTCTCACTTGATGTTTTGACCTATGAGCCCGAGGAACAGAAGAGCGAAGAAGGAGTTGACCTCAATCAGATTATCAGTCATGTCACAGCGCTGTTCAGGGAGGAGGCCCGGACCAGGGCAATTACGGTGAATACCCGTCTGGGAGATGATGTGAAGTACTGTTCTTTCGATCCCCGGAATATTTACCGGTGCGTAGTAAACCTGGTAATCAATGCCCTGGATGCCTGTCCCTTCAGCGAAGGAGTGATG
>JBMCUI010000021.1:0-15424 GCA_048622675.1 Spirochaetota bacterium
CTGATGCAGGGCCCACTTTCCGGTAAAAGGCGACCTCCTGGTCCCGAACGGGGAGGTTATAAATCCACCTCCTATTATTGGCCAGTTGTTTGGTATTTTTTGGATTATTTCTTGTCTGGCTTCCAGGAATTTTTTGAAGTTCTGCAGGACCCTTCTGCTGGCAGCAATATCTGAGTTTATTCTCTGGATGGTTTCCAGCTCTGACTCATAGCCTTCCTTGTCCTGAAGATTCATAATTTCGGATAGGTTTTTTATTTCGGTTTCCGGGCCCCCAAGACCAAAAATATTTTCGGATTGATTGGCACCCAGCAGGTTAATGATTTCTTTTATGTTTTTCTTGTATTCTGTAACACATTTGTTCAGGGAAGCAACTTCCTGTTTAAACATTTTAAGGGTCTGGATGTTCCCCTCCTGGGCATCCATTATCTCTTCCATTTTCTTCCTGGTGAGAGTGTACTTTGAGGTAGTTATGAAAAAGGTAACCACCACTCCGGAGAGAATTAATATAAGAAAGGCTATGGTAAATATTGATATTTGGAAATTGAATATTTTTTTCTCAGAATGGGGAATGAGCATTACTGTGAGTTTTTCTTTCCCTTTCTGAGAAAATATTTTGTAGGAATAGGAAAGCCATCTTTTCACAAACAGAAGTTGTGTCTTTACATGAGCGAAGAATCTCTTTTCCAGTTTTTTATAGTCAGACACTACCAGCTCCTGTCATATATATGGTTTTATAATTTTATCATATTGATACAAAAAGTCAACTATTAAGTATATGAAATTGAAGCAGGTGTTATTCTAAATATATCGGTAGGTGTGATTTAGAAATTGAGAGAAGAAGGTTTACCTGATCTCAGACAACAGCCTGGAAAGTTTGTTTCCATCGATGAGGTCTATCTGCCTTGCTCTGGAGTACTCCACTGCTTCGGGCCGGAACTTAAGAGGTGAAATGCATATGGCCCTGGCACATTTCTGGGATTTTGCTTCCTCCAGAAGGTTTTTTACTGTAGTAAGGCCCAGACTGACAGCGTCCCTGAAAATTTTTATAAAAATATGCTGTATTTTCTGGTTTCGCATTCCCTGCCTGTTGGGTGCAGCAATTATATTGGTGATGCTGGGTTTTTCATGTTTTATATCAACTATCTGGTAGCCAAGATGCTTTACCAGGTCCAGGCATATACCCTCGAATACCGGTACGGGACTTACCAGAAAATCCTTCATGTTGTCGTCTGTTCGAAGGTCCTGGTACTGGTCCAGCTTTTTGGGCACATCCTTGTAGGAGGGATTTATCCGGTAGATATCTTCCCACTGCTGAATGGCCTCTGCCAGCTTCCCTCGTGACTCGTAAAGACTGGCCAGGGCATATTTGGCGGCAAGGTGGAGGTTCTGGTCTTTTCCTGCTGATGAGGTGATTGCTTTCTTATATTCGTTTATGGCATTTTCTGTCTCGTGCATGTGCCGATAGCAGCCCCCCTTTTGGATAAAGGCCCTGATTTTATACTTGGGCGAGCGCTGGGAGGCTTCGAAGTACTTTATTGCTGTGGGATAGTCTTTTCCCTCCATGTATATTCTTCCCAGGTAGTAGTAGGCCATATAATTACGTGTATCATACTTCACAGCCCTGGTCAGATACACCACTGCTTCCTTAATCTGATTGGCATGGAACATGATCACCCCCAGATAGGTTAGACTGGGGGCATGAGTGGGATTAATGTTAATGGTTTTGTCAAAATAGGTTGCCGCCTGCTCTAGGTTGCCCAGGTTGTAAAACAGGTTTGCGGTTTCAAACAGGTACCGGTAGTCTTTCGGGTCCAGTTTTACCAGTTCCACCAATTCTGAAAGGGCCTCTTCGGTTTTGTTCAACCTGGTAAGGCAGTCGACCAGGCCTTCTCTAATCCCTTTCAGAGTGGTCAAGTAGGGCTTTTTATTGAGCCTCAGGCAGTAGCGGTATTCAACTACTGCCATCTGGCAGTTGTCTTCTCTCCTGTAGCATTCTGCGAGAAGAAAATGAGCGTCAACAGAGCCGCCGTGTTTCACTATGGTTGTTTTGAGGTGCCTCATGGGCCCCCTGGTATCTCCTGCCTGGATCTGGTCCCATAATTTTTGGAGCTGCCTTGGTTTTCGGAAAAGTCTGAAGTATGCCAATCCGAAAAAAAAACCAAGAACAATTATCCCAGCTACAAGAATAGGTAAGCTCATGATCCTTCCTGCTCGTAAATAGTGGAGTATATTTGTTTGTATATTCGCAGCGTCTCAATATCCCAGAGAACTATTTCTACCAGCTCCAGGGTGGAGTTTTCTTCATCCAGAAACCGTTTTAAGGTACTAAATATGATTTTAGCACACTCTTCCGGAGAAAACCGGACAATTCCGATGCTCATATCTGGAATAGACAGGCTCTTCAGGTGATGTTTATTGGCCAGTTTCAGGCTGTTCAAAAGTGATGCACCTATATTAGCTCCCTCAATGGGTCCATCGTACTCCATTACTGCAGCATGAATGACATGTCTGGCTTTGAGATTCCCTCCTTTGGTAAGAACTGCATCACCCACATTAACGGGGCTCTTTTTAATACATTCCTGGATAATGCTGCTCCCGCCTTTTGCCTTTATTGCACCGCCCAGACCAGAGCCGAGTATCAGTATGTTATTGGCAGTGTGGATAATAGCATCTGTTCCTCTTTCGGTGATATCTCCTTTTATTATTTCAATTTTTACCATGGTATTTCCAGATTCCGGACTGCTCCCCTGCCTTCAGGGATGATTCCTTTTGTGAGGTGCAAAAGGGAACCGGCTTCTTATATTCTGCCGTGGGGCCGATACATAAGCTGCCTGGAACACTGTGTGTATTGAAATTAACTGTGAGTTGTAGTGTACAGAAACCGGTCAATTTTCTTTAAGAAGCTGTCTGGTTCAATGGGCTTGTTTATTACTGCGTCCACCCCAGATTTTTTAACTTTTTCAAGCTGGTCCGGATCAGTAATTGATGTTACCGCCACAATAGGGATTTTTTTTAGTCTATGGTCGCTTTTGAGTTTTCTGGTTACTTCAAACCCGTCCAGATCAGGAATGATGAAATCAAGAAGAATCAAATCAGGGTACCATTCGGCTACCAGCACTCCAGCATCAAATCCGGATGCGGTGGTTTTTATATCTGCGTCTGCGATCTTTTGAAGCATCTTTTTGGAGATTTCCAGGAAATCCGGGTCGTCATCGACAACCAGGATCTTCTTTCTTTTGGCCTCTTCCAGTTCTCTCGGGATAGGCATTCTATTCTGAGTTAAAAAGTTAATCAGATCGCTCCACTTGACTCTTCTATGTCCGCCCGGAGTAGAGTAAGCTTTAAGCTTGCCCGTTTCAATCCATCGTATTACCGTACGGATATTCACCTGACAAAATTTACCAATTTGATAGGTTGTATATATTTTTTCCGGCAATGTTTCTATCCTCCTAATAATGATAAATATTCTAACTATTATTGAATAAATAATAAAATCAGAGGAAGTTGTCAACAATTACTGAAAAAAAATTAATATATTTGATAATTATAATAGTTTTTATAATTAAAAGCCACGGTACGCCGCCCCCGGGCAGCTGAACATCACAAAGTATTTTCACAGTAAGCTGCTTTGAAGCCTGCTGACCCGGCTGTTACGCTCCGAATTTGGCCAGTCTGCCTGAGTGTGCCATTACCAGGCTCATCAAATCTATAGAGTTGACCATACCCAGGCTGCCCTTCAGCAGTTTTTTTTCGCCGAAAATGTTTATATCTGCTCCTCTATTCCATCTTGATTTTAGGAGTACCGGCACCGGGTGCCAGGAATGAGCCTTATAGCTGCAAGGTGTAGAGTGGTCAGCAGTAATAACAAGAACATCAGGGTTGAGCTCCAGAATGGAATTTATATTTCTGTCCACTTCTTCTATTATGGATACCTTTTTCTCAAAGTTTCCGTCTTCCCCGAAGCTGTCCGGATATTTTATGTGGGTAAAATAAAAATCGTATTTTCCCCATACCTGTTTCAGCTTTTCGAACTCCGGCTTTACCCCGCTTTCTACATCCAGAACTTCCATTCCTACCAGTCTGGCCAGCCCCCTGTACATGGGGTATCCGGCTATGGCACAGGCTTTCAATCCGTATATTTCCTTAAAAAGTGGTATTTTTCTGAAAAGGGCAAATCCTCTTAACAGTATCATATTCGCAGGGTGTTCATCTTTCAGAGTATCCTTTACCTTATCTATGAACTCATTTACCATATGAGCAGTATTTTTGGCCAGTTCGTTCTGGTCAGCAGGCTCTACCCGGTAGGAAGGCACCCCGGTTTGTTGGGGGTCTGTTTCCGAGATGTTTTCAGAAAACTCTCCCCCTCTGAATATGAGGGCAGCACGGTGCTCCTTTTCAGTTTCGATGAAAAACTGTATTCCTGGAAGAGAAAGGCTGCGGATTTTCTGGCACATCTTCCGGTTGGTTTCATCGGGTATTCTCCCCGCCCTTCTATCCGTGATGTTGCCTCCGGAGTCAATGGTGGCAAAATTGACCCGGGCAGCAAGGTCTCCATCCTGGATGGGAAAGTTGACTCCCAGAGCTGAAAGTATCCCCCTTCCAATCTGGTAGTGCAGAGGGTCATACCCGAAGAGGGCCAGATGGCCGGGACCGCTGCCGGGGGTTATACCTGGAATCACCGGTGTCATGAGCCCCGTATCGGCGTGTTTTGCCAGCCGGTCCATATTGGGAGTGAATGCACACTCCAGCTCTGTTTTGCCGTTTTTCGGCAGCCCTCCCAGACCGTCCAGTACCAGAAATACTATTTTTTCCTCACTGGGCTGTCGCAGCTGCTGCATAAGTTCGAATCTGTCCATTGTTCCCCTCCCTTATATAGTAATCCAGTTTACTGTACTCCAGTAGTTATGAAAACAGGAGGTTCGTGTACCTGTCAGGGTCGAACTCAACCAGGTCAGAAATGGCTTCGCCGTTTCCTACAAAAAGAATGGGTATATTGAGTTTGCCCGACACTGTACAGGCAATCCCCCCTTTGGCTGATGAATCCAGTTTGGTGAGAATGATGCCATCAATGCCTACATACTGGTGAAATGTGGCTGCCTGGCTTATTGCGTTCTGCCCGGTAGTAGCATCAACAGTCAACAGTTTCAGCCTCCTGGCCCGGGGCAGTTTTTTATCGAGAATCCTTCTTATTTTTGCCAGCTCCTCCATAAGCCTTTGTTTGTTATGGAGCCTCCCTGCAGTATCAATTATCAGGCACTGAATATTTCTGCTCATTGAGGCATCACAGGCGTCGTATACCACCGCTCCCGGGTCGGAGCCCTGGTACTGTTTTACTACCGGGACTCCTGCCCTCTCCGCCCATATTACCAGCTGATCTATAGCAGCATCCCTGTGAGTATCGGCTGCAGCAATGAGCACCTTTCTTCCCTGGTTTTTAAGCCTGTAGGCCAGCTTGGCTGATGAGGTGGTTTTGCCTGTTCCGTTTACCCCGAATATAAGGTATGCAGTAAGGCCGTCCTGCACCACCGGGGGAGACTTCAGGGCCATTTTATCTCTGATTATAGATTTTAATTCATGCAGAAGCTTTTGTTTATCCGAAGTGGGTCCGGTTTTGTTCAGTTCTTGTAAAATATCTCCGGTAAACTCCACCCCGAAATCAGCACAAATCAGGGTCTCCTCTATTTCCTCAAGTAATTGCTGTATATCCTGTTTATTCCTGGAGAAGATGCTACTGAGCTTGCTCCCCAGGCCCACGTTTAATTTCATGTAAACTCCTCTGGTAAAACTGCATATTTGGTTTGTTATAGGTATGAAAATATTGCAGCAGTTCTACAAACGAAAAACTAAAAAGTCCTCCTGATATCACAGCAGAGCACAGAGTAAGGGCGGTAAATGTTTTTTCTGCATTGAGGGCCTGGTTGTATTTCTGTGGATTATTCCCCTTGTACAGCTCTGCCTTCTGGGTGTACAGGGTCTTCTGTGTACCCAGAAGCACCGCCAGCCCCAGCATGCCCAGTCCAGAGTACGAAAGAATTCGTGATCTCTTTTTGTGCATTTCTGCTTCTTCGTACATCCTTTGTATTTTCCAGGTTTCTATGAGCTGGACCTTTACAGCGTTTTTTTCAGCTTCAAGCTGCTGGATGGCCAGAGTAAGAGGATGGTAGTTTTCCTTTACAAAACTCAGGTTTTGAGTGTTTTCATGGTAGGAGAGGGTAAAGGGTGTTTTCCCTGCGTATTGTTCATCAATATACACATCCACTTCCCGGGGGGACTTGGAGGAGATGAACAGGTGATTTTTAGGAAGTGGCTCCAGCGCTGCCTGCATGCTGAAATTGTCTCTGTCTACTCGAATAATGTCCGCATATTCATGGAATCCCTCTTTTGTCACTCTTATATTGTGCAGGCCCGGGGTAAGAAGCAGTGGACCAGAGGTGCCAACTCCTGCAGGGTTTCCGTCAACCAGTATGAGAGAGTCCGGGGGACGAGCGGTAATAGAAACCAGGAAGGTCTTATACTTCAGAAACTGTGTGTAAAAAGAAACTGCGAACTCCTGGGGTTTATCCAGAATAGCCTGAAGGGGCAGGGTGGTGCTGTATTCAAGATATACGTTGTCTGTAAGATGGTTAAATACCGATATATCTACTTTGATATCCTGATTTTGAAGAAGGTAGCTTCCCTGTATTTCCAGCCCAAAGTCTTTTTCTGTGCAGGGAGCTTCTGTCACCACCGGCTGCATTTTATAGCTGATGCTCCCTCCTGCCTTCTGGAAAGCTTCTGTATATGCAGGCCTGGTGGAAATCCGCTGGAGCAGGGAGCGCTCCTGCTCGGTGATGGTTACAAATTGCACACTGAGCGCATAATCGTACAGGGCAGTTCGGATAGTGCTTTCCAGGTAGTCGTAGGATTTCTCCCCCGCATTCCTGAACCTGCCTATAATAATTTTTCTTTCCAGGAAAGGATTAATCTCCTCAGCACCGGAAGGCCCGCACACTCCTGGATATGCAGAAAGTACCATCGCCGATACAGTGAGTAGTAGTAATAAAATTTTTCTCATCATACTGCTTTTTTCAATGCTTCTTCGATAAAATCATCTATATTTCCATCAAGCACAGATGATACATTGCCTGTTTCAAGTCCTGTGCGGAGGTCTTTAACAAGGCTGTAGGGTTGAAACACATAAGAGCGTATCTGGTTGCCCCATGAAATGTCCTTCTTGGTCTTTTCCAGCTCCATTTTTTCTTTTTCCCTTTCATTCTTATAGTGTTCATAGAGCTTGGATTTGAGGATTTTCATGGCCATATCCCTGTTTTTGTGCTGGGAACGTTCGTTCTGGCACTGGGCAATTATTCCGGTGGGGATATGGGTAATTCTGACTGCAGAATCGGTGGTGTTGACGTGCTGCCCCCCGGCCCCCTGGGACCTGTATGTATCCACTCTCAGGTCATTTTGGTCAATGTCCACCACTATATCTTCATTTACTTCAGGAGTGCAGAACACCGAGGCGAAAGAAGTGTGCCTCCGTGCATTAGAATCAAAAGGAGAGATTCTTACCAGCCTGTGTATACCGTTTTCAGTCTTGAGGTACCCGTATGCATAGGGCCCCTGCACGTAGACAGTAACTGATTTTATTCCAGCTTCTTCACCGGGAAGCTGGTCTACCACTTCGGTTTTAAATCCATTTTTTTCTGCCCACTTCAGGTACATTCTGAGCAGAATCGCCACCCAGTCGCATGCTTCAGTGCCGCCCGCTCCGGAGTGAATGGTCAAGTAGGCATTGGAGGCGTCGTTCTCCCCTGTGAACAGGGATATTTTTTTGATATTTTCTAGTTTTTTTCTTATCCGGTTGATATTTTCAACCAGTTCTCCCTCCAGCCCCTCTTCATTTTCCTCAACCGCCAGGCTGTAAAGTGTCTGGATTTCCTCAAGGTCTTTTTTTATTTCCAGCCACGGATGGATAATATTTTTTATTTTTTTTAACTCTCTGGTAGCATTATTGGCCTTCTCCCGGACATTCCATATTTCTGGGTCTGCCAGCTGTTTTTCCAGGTCTTTTCTTTTTTCAATGAGTTTTTCTACTTCAAAGACGATCCCACCCTTCTTTTAGTTCATTCATCATTTCTTCGATTTCTGTTTTGTGATCAGCAAGCAACTTTACCACCCCTTTCTATATTTTTTATGTCCTGTTGTTAAATTACACATCTATATGCGTGAAATCAATATGTTTCATGTGAAAAATAATAGTGACGGGATTCAGTGTTGTGACAATGCAGGAGCGGTGTGTTCGAAGAAAAGCATAATTGATCAGAAAGCAATAAATTTCTTGACCGTGAACACAAATCGGTGTACTTACACAACAGCACCTTATGAAGTACTATTATGAATACCATTGATCAGGCACTGGATTACCTCTACAGTTTTATTAACTACGAAGTCGACTCTTCTTTTTCCTATACGGCCCTGAACTATAATGTACAAAGGACCCTCCGTCTGCTTCATCTTCTGGGAGACCCCCATCAGTATACCAAAATCATCCATGTCGCCGGCACCAAAGGCAAAGGCTCGGTGTGCAAAATGCTCTCTGTGCTGCTCAATGTACAGCACTACCGTACAGGGCTTTTTACCTCTCCTCATATCCAAAAGGTAAATGAGCGTATAGTGGTCAATGAAAACCAGATCCAGGACCATGAAATAGTCCAGCTTGCCAATATGCTGGAACCTCTGGTAAACAGGTTTCCTATACAGGATAAGCCCACCACCTTTGAGCTTTTTACTGTAATGGCCATGCAGTACTTCAAAATGAAAAAGGTCCAGTATTCGATTTTGGAGACAGGAATGGGGGGCAGGTTTGATTCGACCAATTTTTCTGACCCTGAGCTGTCCATTATTACCTCCATAAGTTATGACCACATGGACAAGCTGGGAACCAGAATAGAGGATATTGCGTTTGAGAAGGCCGGTATTATAAAGCCTGGGAAACCGGTGGTTATCGGGTATCAAAAGCTGGATGTACATAATATTTTGACTTCACGGGCACTGCAGCAGCACAGCCCCTGGTACGACGCCTCAGAGCTGTGCACCTATCACATTACAGATATTTCTTCCAGTGGAGCACGGTTTGATGCTGAGGTGTACGGGACCGGATATCGGGACCTGTTTATTTCTCTGGTAGGCGAACACCAGGTGGAAAATGCTGTGAGCGCTCTGCTGGCACTGAAAGTTCTGGGGCTTCTGCCTGAGGAAGAAAAAATAAAAAAAGCCCTGGCAGGGATTGATTTCCCCACCCGGCTGGAGCTCATTGAAGCCCAGACACGGTTTCTGCTTGACTCAGCCCATAATCATGACTCTTCCAGGGCCCTGGCTGCTGCTGTTAAGAAAGCCTATCACTTTCACAGGCTTATTTCAGTGGTGGGTATAGTAAAGGGCAAGGATGTTCACGGGATACTGAAAAATATAGCTTCCATTTCCCAGAAGATTATAATTACAGAACCTGTTACCCATAAACAGCTTGATACAGAATATGTGTACCGCACAGCCTGCAGTATTGCTCCACGGGTGGTGTTGGTTAGAGACATTAGAGAAGCAATACAGTATGCGGCAGCACTTGCCACTGACAAAGACCTGGTGCTTATAACCGGTTCTTTTTATACCACTTCCCCCGCAAGGGAGTATATTAGAGGTATGATCAGAGGGGGAGCCTTTTCTGGATCGGGAAAAAAGGAGTGAGCGTCTGCACTGCCGCCTTCAAAAAGTTAAATGAACCGTTTCTGGAGTTTTTTTCTGACCTCCTCGCAAAGGTACACCCCGCGCTTCATTCTTTTTATGGCACACCACAGCTCCAGGTCCTTGAGCATATTTTCCGGAACAGGAGGCGGCTTTTCCACCTGGACCATCATAAAATATCGCCTGGCTGTTTCCAGATCTTTCTCCACCTGGTGTATATTGAGTTTTTCGGTATGGTTGTCTATCAGGTAATTGCATTTTTTTACAAGAGCATACCCCAGATTGCTGCAGGTAAGTCTGAAGCCTATTTCGTTTACCTGACCCCTGCTCAGCAAAGACCTGTCGTATTGATGTGCAATAGTAAGATTCTCTATTGCATTGTCCCAGTCTTCCTTGTTGATGTACAGGGCCCCCAGAGTGTCAAAAATGGCTGCCCGTAACTCCAGCGTACGGTTGCTGTTTTCATCGAATTCATTGAGCAGAGTATTTGCAATGGTAACCAGTTTAACGCCGTAGTCCACATTCCTGTTGGTCTTGGCAAACAGATACGCAATGAAGTTAAGAGTAGAAATCTGAAGCTGTATCAGTTCCTTGTCCACCAGGCGGTGATTGTTAGCCAATTTGTTGTCTATGATCTGGTTTATCCGGGTAAGAACAAACTGGGAGAGAAAAAGAGAGTTGCTGTAGTCTCCCTGATGGAAAAGTTTGTTTGAATACCTCAGTAGAGTCTTGAAATCCTTGTCTTCTACAGTAAGTGCAGAGTCTTTAAGCACAGAACGGAATATGTTGAGGTAATTGTGTCTTATATTCTTGTCTTCCAGGAGCATTCCGTAGATAAGATCACGAACCAGGCTGCCTATTCCGATAAGCTCATCATCGTCAATTTCAGGAAAACACCCTGATTCCAGTTCTATGGAGACGCACCCGGATTGTCCTGGAAATTCAAAATGATGAGTCCTCTTTTTACATGCTTCATCCATAGCAAGTGCCGGGCCTTTTTGGTAAAAGTATTCAGGTAATATTGAAAAGTCAAAAAGATTAACAGCAAACAGGCTGATCAGTGATGCAGACGGGGTGTAAACTGGTTTATACTGTTCTGAATCCACTAAAATCCTGGAGGCGTGCATCAGGCGGGTTTCATAATAAAGGAAAGGGCCAGGATTTTGTCTATGATATGGATGTTTTCAACAGGAAAACCTTTAGGTACGTCCAGGTCGATGGGAGCGAAATTTAGTATACCCTGAACACCGGAGTCGATAACAGTGTTGGCCACTTCATTGGCATTTTCCTTGGGCACAGCTACCACTGCAATTTCGATGTTGTTGGTGGCGATAAACTCCTTTACTTCTCTCACATCATATATGGTAACACCATCGATTTTTTTTCCTATAAGGTTGGGGTCTCTGTCAAAAATGCCCTTTAGCACAAATCCTGTAGAGTAAAACGGCTTGTACCGGGTAATGGCCCTTCCAATATTTCCGGCACCGATAATGATTATGTTGGTATGAGAGTTTATACGAAGAATATTGGCCAGCTCCTTTTTTAGCTTTTTTACATTGTACCCGTAACCCTGCTGGCCGAAATCTCCGAAATAACTTAAGTCAAGGCGCACCTGGGAAGCTGAGGAACCCATCAGCTCTCCCAGTTTTTTGGAAGATATTTTCTCCACCTTGTCTCCAAGCCAGTCAAAATATCGGTAGTAGCGGGGCATTCTTTCCACTACTACTTTGGGTATTTCTATGCCGCCTTTTCCTCTAACCATACACTACCCCTCATTCCAAATAGATTTGGCATTGCCACTCTAACAATTTATTTTCACTTATATTAAAGAAAAATAAATTTTTGTCAATATTTATTTACAATTAACACTCAAGAGCAGTTAAAAATCTTTGTTTGTACAACTGTTGCTATTATATTCTAAACAGAAAAGGGGGTGTAGCTCAACAGGGAGAGCGCTTGCTTCGCATGCAAGAGGTCGGCGGTTCGATTCCGCTCACCTCCACATTCTATTTTATAGTTTTCCTTCCTATGAACCTAGACCACAATAAGCCATTGATTGTTCAGGGAGACAGATCCATTCTAATGGAAGTGAACAGTCCCTATTTTGAGAAAGCACGGGATTCGCTTCTGCGGTCTGCTGAGCTTGAAAAAAGTCCGGAATATGTACATGCTTGCAGGATAACTCCCATATCACTGTGGAACGCTGCTTCCAGTGGTATTATGGAGGAGCTTGGATGGTTCGCCAGAGGGCTGTTATATTGAGTAAAACTTTAGTCAGTTTGTACAGAGGGAATCAGCGATGAGGGTTAAAAGCCAGGCAGTGGCTGTATACATGGTGCTGGGTGTGGTTATCACACTGATGATTCAAAACTGTACCAGGCAACTCCCCTCCGGGATAGACCTGCCTGATGAGGGTAAAGCAAAGATTATTTTCATAGTCGGGGAGGTGATGGTAAAACAACCATCTGAAAGAAGCTGGTCCAGAGCCGAAATGGGAGATGTGCTGGGAGAGGGTGTCTTCATTCAGACAGGGCGGAACAGCTATTGTGAGATTATGATCAACTCCGGAACGGTTTTTCGAATGAAGCAGGAAAGCAAGCTCAAACTGGTAGCTCTTCCGGAAGGCAGGAAGGACAACCGCACCTCCATCAGACACCTTAGAGGCGAGATACTGGCAAAGGTACATGGCCTGGCTTACAGGGATTCCATGCAGATTCAAACTGATGCTGTTACCATGAGGGTCAAGGGAACTGAATTACTGGTGAGCACCCTCGAGGCAGAGCATTGGAGAAGAACCGAGCTGCTGGTAAAGGAAGGCAGGGTAAGGGCTTCCCTGAACATTAAAAACCCCTCCAGCGATTCACTTTCGTGGGATTTGAGAAGAGTATTACGAAGGATACAAAATGGACAGAAGGTTGATGCAGGCAGCAAGTTGGTTGTGTATACAGACCAGGTCGACAGAGTAAACGATGCTATACATACACTTGTCAAACAAATACACCCTTCAGACCAGCAAATTAATACTCTCTACCGTGAGATGTCACTGAAGCCTGTTCCATTCAACAAAAGCGACCTGGAGCGAGTGGAAGAAATAGCAGAGATATCCCCCGGTTTTCAGCTGGGCAGGAGTTATTATCTTTCCCCGAATTTTGACGACCGAAACGATGAGTTTGTATTTAATACGCAAGATTTTTTACATGAGAAAATATACGGCTGGAGGCTGGTTTTTACTGATGGGAACTCCAATCCGGTACAGGTTATCAAAAGCAGGGGGCACGCAGAACAAAAGTTGACCAGGCTGCCCCGGGAGATAAAATGGAACCTTACCGCATCCGACGGCAGTATAGTAGAAGACGGCAGTTATGTTTACAAGTTTTATACACTGGACAAACATCACAACAAAAATCTTCGCAGGAAGGGTATCATCGTTTCGGACACCACCCCTCCTGTTCTGGAAGTTTCTGCTGAGAATATGGTATTTTCCCCCAATGAGGACGGGGTAAAGGATACCATTAAAATCAATGTAAGGGCAGAGGGAGGCCACAACTGGTCCTGTGAAATTACCACTCAGGAAGGAATTACTGTAGGAGCTGAAAATTGGGAGGGAGATATACCGGAAGTATTTGAATGGGATGGGATAAGTGCCAACCAGAATTTACTCCCGGATGGAGTGTATAACATAACATTTACCGGTTTTGACCGTGCAGGCAATAAAATTGAGAGAAAAATTGAAGGGATAACCCTGGATACCAGAGAAAGGAAGGCCTTTGTTAATGCGGACCATGATATTATTTCACCCAACGGCGACGGAAAGCTGGACCGGATAACCTTTCATATTGACCTTTCGGACTGGAGGAGAGTAGACACCTGGGACCTGGTAATACAGGCTGATAAAGGCAGAGAGCTGCGGGGAAGAACGGTGAGAAGGTTCAGAGGAAGAAGGTGGGTGCCCAAAAAAGTGGTCTGGGGTGGTACGCCCAAGGAAGGCAATTTGAACGACTATGTGCCCGATGAGCTCCCTTCAGGAAGGTACTTTTACTTTTTAAAGGTCATCTATGTAAGCGGTGTAAATACGTATTCCTTTAAAAAGGACCTTATTCTGGATATCGACCCACCTGTGGTTGACATAGAGGTTGCCCCTAAAGTTTTTACCCCCGACGGAGATGGTAATGATGACAGGCTTGTCATAAAGCCGCGTATACAGGACCTTACTCCTGTTCATAGCTGGAAGGCTTTCATCTATACCTCGGAGGGAGAGGTTTTTAAAACATTTTCCGGTGTAGGCCCCCCGGGCACTGAAATTGTCTGGGATGGGGTTTCGGACAGCGGTACAAAGGTTTCCAGCGGTGAGGAGTATTATGTTGTATTCGAGGCCACCGATTCGGCCTTTAATACAGCAGAAACAGACAAAGTACCGTTTTCAGTGGGTATCCTGGTGCTTTCAACGGACAGAGGCTGGAAGATAAGGGTATCCAATGTTGAGTTTGGCTTCGACAACGCCGTTCTGAAAGGCCAGAAAACATTCAGACTGCTGGATGAAGTTGTTTCTATTCTTAAAAAATACGGAAAATATTCAATCATCATAGAAGGGCATACTGACAGTACCGGAGAGGAGGATTACAATATTCAGCTTTCTGAAAAAAGGGCCAGAGCTGTGGGAAAGTACCTTGTGGAGAACGGGATTGATGAGCAGAGGCTTTCCTATCAGGGGTATGGTGCAAAACATCCTGTAGATACCAACAAGACCGCTCAGGGAAGAGCCAGAAACCGTAGGGTGGAGTTCATTCTGGTCAGGGATTAACCCTCACAGCCGCCCTGTACCCCAACAAGTAGTGTTCACTGGTTTAATGGGAAAAAGGGTGTTTTTTTCCCGTGGCCAGGTGGTGCAGGCCAGAAGCACTATTACCTTACCACACCCATTCTGCCGGGCGGCCAGTAGATAAACAGCGCTTTGCCGTAAATTTCATTTCTTTTTACAAATCCCCAGAACCTGCTGTCATTGGACCTGTCCCGGTTGTCTCCCAGCATGAAGTAGCTATTTTCAGGCACCTCTATAGGGCCGAAGAAATCCCGGTTGTTCATCAGACTGTCTCCCGGGGGTATTACCTGCGGGTCAGCATGGTATTTCGGCCACCATCCGTCTATTTCTTTTCCGTTTACGTACACTTCCTTGTTTACTATCTCCACCACATCCCCCGGCAGTCCTATGCACCGCTTTACGTAAAACTTCGGCTGAGGGTCGATATTTACAAAACCCAGGGTGAGCGTATACACCACCGGGTTGAAAATCTGAATGACAATATTGGGCGTCTCGTAGTATGGGGCAAGAAAGATAACTATGTCGCCTTTACTTGGGTCCCGAACATCAGGAAGTCTCCAGTCAGTAAAAGGCACCTTGGCCCCATATAGGAATTTGGATGCTACAATAAAATCTCCTATCTGGATGGTGGGTTTCATGGACCCTGTAGGAATTTTGTAGACATCAATGATAAATGTTTTTATAAACAGAGCTATAGCCAGTGCAAATACTATAGCTTCCAGGTTTTCCCGCAGCCTGCTTTTTTTCTTTTTTTGTTTTCTTTCCATGCTTTAACCTTTGATGAGGTTATTTAAAATAATACCCCAACGGTAATAAAACAACGATTTTTACCCTATCCCCCTGCCAGCCTGTCTCTATTTATTGTTTTTATGGACATTTACAGCC
>JBMCUI010000022.1:0-15230 GCA_048622675.1 Spirochaetota bacterium
GAAAGTATCTTAATAAGAGTGGACTTGCCTGCTCCATTGTCTCCTACCAGTCCCAAGGAAGCTACCCCCAAATATTTTTCAAATCAGTAGAAATTTTGATTAAGAAAGGAATCCTGGGCAAAAAAGGCCAAAAAGTATTTGAAAAATCAGTAGTAAGACCATGGTTCACCGATAGAGGCCAGGTGGCGATTTCTGAAGCGGCACTGAGCCAGATGGTCACCCATTGTGTTAAAGAATTTGACAGCCGGCTTGACGTACAAAGAATAAAAGTGGAACGGAAAAAGATAAACATATACAGTCTGGAAGTAGTTCTGGAAGTCCCCTACGGTATTCAACTGGCGGGAACCATGCATAATCTTCAAAAATACATCCTTGAGAGTATAGAGAAATATGCCGGTCTGGAACTGGATAAGGTAAATGTAACTGTGGGTGATATGGAAAAGCCTGAAAGTAAGTAATTCAAATGTCCTTGATTGCTGCAATACTTCTCTCTATCTCTGCATTTACTCACGCAGGCTGGAATTTTTTAGGAAAAAAGAGCAATCCATCAACAGCCTTCTTTCTTGTGGCAAACACCGCAGGGGTGCTTTTTCTTTCACCGGTGATTACCTATTACTGGAGCAGGATAGCTTTTGTTCCTGTACGGGTATGGGTTTATTTGATAGCAGCAGGGTTATTTCTGGCAGTGTATATGGGAGCACTGGCTGAGTCTTATAAAACAATAGATATGTCAATCGCCTATCCTCTGATACGTTCTATTCCGGTAATAGTGGTAATGTGCATTGCTATCGTTATGGGAAGACACCGGGAGGTTGGTATCTGTTTTTTTTCAGGAATAATGTTAGCAGTAACAGGGTGTATTTTACTTCCACAAAAAAAATTACTGAACATATTTTCGATCACCAAAATAAAAGAAGTGGGATTTTTACCGTTGCTGGCTGGACTGGCAACTGCAGGATATACTCTGGTAGATAGTGAGGCCCTTGCTTCCCTTAGGGGGATAAAAGGAAGGCCATTTTATCCTATAGATGCGACATTAGTTTACCAGGTACTGGAAGGAATAAGCACCTCAGTATGGATGGTGGGGATGGTGATGTTGAAAAAGGCTGAAAGAATACGGTTAAAAAATATTTTATCATACCATAATATGTCTGCTATAGTTACCGGTCTTGGAATATATCTTACATACGGACTGGCTCTTGCTTCCATGAACTTTGTTCAAAGTGTTGCGTACGTGTCGGTATTCAGACAGTTAAGCATCCCTATCGGTGCAGTTATGGGAATAATTTTTTTGAAGGAAAAAGGTTACCTCCCGAAGATATTGGGGATAATAGCAGTTTTTGTTGGTTTGATTATGGTAAGTCTCACTTGAGGAGAAAAAATAGAACAGCCGGGAAGAGGTAATTGAGCAGAAATCCTAGTGATAAAATGAAAGACAGACGAATATGGGTAAGTAAAAAGATTTCTAATAACAAATACCTGTTAGGATGTGCATTCCTCCATTTGATAAATGATGGTTTTTTTGTTTTACTCTATCCCCTTCTTCCTCTTATTGCGGAAGAGTTTGATTTGTCTTTTTCAAGGGTGGGTATACTCAGAACTGCATTTTCTTTTTCAGCCTCGGTATTACAGCTTCCTTTTTCATTTCTTTCAGAAAAACTGTGGGAGATGATGCTGCTGGTGGGTGGTATCGGATGGCTGTCAGGGGGTATTGTTGTTATGGGCCTCTCAGGTACGTTTTTATCACTTATTATCTTCTCGGTGATAAGCGGGCTGGGTGGGAATATTCAACACCCGGTAGGAAGTGCTTTTATTTCAAGAATATACGAAAACCGTAAAAGAGGCAGTGCAATCGGTGTGCTGAACTTTTCAGGAGATATAGGAAAAATCATATATCCACTGCTGGTAAGTGCAATACTGCTTTCATTCCACTGGCGTCAATGCCTGATTATTATAGGTGCTTCGGGATTGATAATTGCAGCATTAATGGGAAGTATGTACAGAAAAAGTAAAGAGACTTATCAGTATAAAAGAAAAAATAGTCCTGAAAAATTCAATGGAGCATGGGGTGTCAGCAGCCCGGTAAAGTTCGGTGTGGTTTCTTTGATAGGAATAATAGACGCTATCGTCAGAACCGCTCTTTTAACGTTCATCCCATTTCTATTTATAAATAAGGGGCTTCCTTCGGAACAAAACGGGTTTCTTCTGACCTTGCTTTTTATCGGTGGAGCAGGGGGTAAACTGGGATGTGGTTTTATGTCCGACCGGTTTGGAATGCTGAAGATGATAATTATAACAGAAGTGCTTACTGCAGTATCGATTTTTATGCTTCCTTTTATAAGCCCTGCGTATATTTTCTTTCTGCTGGTTGGATGTGGATTCGTTCTCAATGGGACATCCACTGTGCTGTACACCACTATAGCTGAGCTTGTCTCACCACACGGAAGGTCACGCGGGTACGGTCTTTTTTATACAGTGTACCTGAGCTCTGAGGCTATCGGACCGGTGGTATTTGGCTTTATTGGGGATACGCTGGGACTGAACTGGATTTTTTTCATGCTGGCGTTTATAAGCATATGGATAGTTCCTCTGGCATTTGCACTAAAGAGCAGATGAGTATTAATAAGATTTGTTTCAGATTAAGAAAAGAAAAATACGGGTATGTGTCGTACAGGGTATTATCCTGCCAGTGAAAGCAGAATTCCTGCTGCAACCGCAGAACCGATTACACCGGCTACGTTGGGGCCCATGGCGTTCATCAGGAGAAAGTTTTTTTGATTTTCTTCCTGGCCGACCTTCTGCACCACTCTGGCAGCCATGGGAACAGCTGAAACTCCTGCTGCCCCTATCATAGGGTTTATCTTTTTGCCGCTCAAACTGCACATCAATTTGCCCATAAGAACCCCGAATGCAGTTCCTATTGAAAATGCAGCCAGCCCAAGAACGATAATCAAAATTGTATCAAGGGTTAAAAATTCTGCTGCAGACATCTTGGAACCAACAGAGATACCCAGAAAGATAGTAACAATGTTGATAAGTTCGTTTTGAGCAGTCTTGGCAAGACGGTCTACCACTCCGGACTCTTTGAACAGGTTGCCCAGCATAAGCATTCCAATAAGTGGAGTTGAGGCGGGTACAAACAGCGCGGCAACTATAGTTATCACAATTGGAAAGAGGATTTTTACCTTCCTGGATACAGGTTTCACCTCTGACATAACAATGGTTCTTTCGTGTTTTGCAGTGAAAAGTCTGATTATGGGAGGCTGGATGATAGGAACTAGGGCCATATAGGAGTATGCAGCAACAGCAATGGGGCCGAGGAGATGGGATGCCAGTTTGGAAGTAAGGTAAATAGCAGTAGGACCATCTGCGCCGCCAATGATAGCTATAGAAGCTGCTTCAGGAAATGCAAACCCTAAAAATTTTGCCCCCAGCAGGGTTCCGAAAATTCCAAACTGGGCAGCTGCACCCAGAAGAAAAGTCTGAGGTTTGGCAAGGAGTGGACTAAAGTCGGTCATCGCTCCTATTCCCAGAAATATTAACGGAGGGAAAATACCGGTTTCAATTCCATAATAGAAATAATCCAGAAGGCCGCCCGGCTCTTTTAGGCCTGTGAGTGGGAGGTTGACCAGCAAAGCCCCGAATCCGATGGGAACCAGTAGAAGTGGTTCGTACTTTCTGGCTATACCGAGGTAAATGAGAACTCCACCAACCCCCAGCATTGCCAGGTCCTGCCACCCCAGTGCATAAAATCCGCTTGTTCTCAGGAAATCACTTATAAGCCTCAGAATATCCATTCACAATCCCCTACTCGATTTCCAGCAGCTTTTGACTGCTTGTTACACTGTCTCCTTCGCTCACATAGATGTTCTTTACCGTCCCGGTTTTAGGAGAATGTACATCGATGTACATTTTCATTGCCTCAATTATCATCACCACTTGCTGTTTCTGCACCTGATCTCCGATACTGATGTTTAGTTTGCTGACTACTCCAGTCATTGGTGATAAAAGGGTTCCATTGTTTTCGGTTTCCGCTCCTTGTGTCTCTTTTTCAGGGGCTGGTGGAGTGGTTGTTGCAGTAGAAACAGAAGTTTCAGGCTGGATTCTTCCTGCAGAGGGTCCAGCTGCCCCTATATTTTGATCCGGAAGGAGATGTATATGATATACCTTCCCATTTTTTTCGATGGTTATCTCCCTTCCGTGCTTTTCTACATCAACTGTGTACGTTTTTCCTTCAAATTGAAAGCTTATTCTTTTTTTCATTTGTAAGTCCCGATTTTTCGTGGTGTGTACAAACCTTCTATAAACCAGTTATATGTGCTGGGTATTCGCTCAGCCTTCCATGCATCAACCGAATATTCTGGAGTCTGCCCCTCTTCAGACAGATAGGTTGTTACAGCTGCTGCTATCCATGCTTGTTCGTTATCTTTCAGGGCTGATTCGTTTTCATGTTCATTCGAAATGGATTTTTGTTGTTTAAAAATACTCTTCAGGGCAATCATAAGCACGCAGAGAAGCCCCAGAAACATAAATACCACTCCCATTCCAAAAATGGCAGTGAAGAGTGTATATGTGTATGCTTCAGTGAGCATTTTACTGCCTTTTACCTGCACTGGTATTGTCAATTACTCCGTGTTCCTTATCCCTACAAAGGTATGTTGCCGTGTTTTTTTGTGGGACGGTCTTCAAGCTTTCCCATGTTCATTTCCAATGACCTAATAAGCTCGCACCTGGTATATTCTGGATGTATAATATCATCTACCAGCCCGTACCCTGCGGCAGTAAATGGGTTCATCACCTTCTGTCTGAATTCGTTTATTTTTTGTTTTCTTTTTTCTTCCTTGTTCTGTGCGGAGCTTATTTCTTTTCTAAAAATGATGTTTGCAGCTCCTTCTGCTCCCATTACCGCTATTTCGGCAGTGGGGTAGGCTAATACCCTGTCATATCCAAGGGTCTTGGAAGACATGGCTATATAAGCGCCTCCATATGCCTTTCTTATAATAAGTGAAATCTTCGGGACAGTGGCTTCTGCTACAGCGTAGAGTATCTTTGCACCATGGCGGATAATTCCTCCGTGCTCCTGGGAGACTCCTGGAAGAAACCCCGGTACATCAACCAGTGAAACTATTGGAATATTGAAAGAATCACAGAACCTGATAAAGCGCGAAGCTTTGTCTGAGGAGTTTATGTCCAGGGCTGCTGCAAAATACTGGGGCTGGTTTGCAAAAACTCCTATAGTTCTTCCTCCAAGTTTGGCGAAGCCCACCACCACAATGGGAGCATACTGTGGATGCACCTCTATAAATGAGTCTTTATCGAAAATAGTAGTAATAAATGATTTTATATCATATGCACGCTTTGGGTCGTCCGGAAGTACCTGGTAGAGTTCGGGAGTTGTTCTGTTAAGGGGGTCTTCACATTCTGAAACAGGTGGCATTTCTGAATTATTGGAAGGCAGATAGCCAATTATTTTTTTCAGTAAATTGAAACAGTCTTCTTCTTTTTCCAGGTGGAAATGTGCATTTCCGCTCTGAGTATTGTGGACCCTGCTGCCCCCCAGGTCTTCCTGATTTATATCTTCTCCGGTTACAGCCTTTATGACCCCGGGACCGGTGATATACATAGTGCTTATTTTATCCACCATAAAAACGAAGTCAGTTATCGCAGGAGAGTAGGCGGCCCCTCCGGCGCATGGGCCGAGGATTACTGAAAACTGAGGTATAACCCCTGATGACAGAGTATTTGCTTTGAATATTTTTCCATATCCATTAAGCGAAAGAATACCTTCCTGGATTCTGGCCCCTCCTGAGTCATTTATCTGGATAAAAGGGCACCCCTGTTTGAGTGCAAGCATCTGTACTTCTTCTATTTTCTCGGCATGCATTTCTCCAAGCGAGCCTCCCATAACGGTAAAATCCTGGGCAAAAAGAAAGACCTTTTTCCCGTTGATTTTTCCTGACCCGCTTATCACACCATCGCCAAAAAACTGTTTCTTGTCCATTCCAAAATCTCTGGACCTGGTTGCTACATATGGCTGATGCTCTATAAATGATCTATCATCAACAAGAAATTGAATCCTTTCACGGGCAGTAAGCTTTCCCTTGCTGTGCTGAGAGTCTATTTTCTTGGCACCGCCGCCGCTGAGCATTTTCTCCCGGTTTTTTTTAAATCTTTCCAAAGCCTGTTCTTTTGACATAGAAACCCCACTGAACTGTGTCTGTTAAAATCTTACACGATTCATTACTATGTGTCAAAATAATTATATTCATAGTATTTATAATAAATAGTTATAAAGAATACCGCTTTTGGTATATTTAACATTCCAGAGAGTTATGTTTTATATGAGAATTATTACATTGACCATTACCTTGCGAAAATATATCCTCTCATAGTGTTATAAACATGCAGTCTTATGGGAGGAAAATAGTGCTGCCACTTATAGACTTGATGGAAAGAGCTGTTAAAGGGAACATGGTTTCTGAGAGGGATTACAATTTTAAGATATTATTTCCTGCTGTAAAAAAAATAATAACAAAATATAACATTGCCTACAATCCAGAAGAACCGGTGTGCGGTGATGATAAGCTGGCAGACAGTATTTATAATGGCGCCTGTGAATTGTTAGCGGAATCAGGCATTTACTGCGAGGAGACCAATCGTATTATTCATATTGAAGAACATGAAATACAAAAATCGGTCAGAGATTATTCTGGAGGAGTAACATTTGGAGAAGGAAAGGACTGTGGTTCCATACGGCTCAGAACTCCCGGTGATAGTACCCTTCCCTGGTTTCATGTGGGGACCGGAATTGTGGCTTCCAGTGAAGATATAGCACTGGCCCAGGTAGAGGGGTATGGTGGGATCGGAGAGGCAAATTCAATAAGTATCCCCGCCTGCTCCAGGGTAAGAGGCCTGCCGGTTATGGGGGGATCCCCTCTAGAAATACTTGCTACAGTTAATTCCATAAAAGCAGGACGAAAGGCCCTGGCCAACTGCGGCAGGCCTGGCCTTCCTATTATGAATTTAATCTCGTCAGCTACCTCTTCCATGAGCACCATAGCCGGAGCCCATCCCCTGTTTGGTCTCAGAGCCTCTGATGGGTGGCTGATTGATTTTATTGCTGAAATGAAAGTCAATTTTGATACCCTGAACAGACTATCATTTATTCACATAATAGGAGGCAATGTTGGTTCAACCGCTCTGCCTGTACTGGGAGGCTATGCCGGAGGGCCGGAAGGGACCGCCCTGGTAATGACAGCCTACTATCTGGCAGGGATGTTTCTTTTTGGAGGTGCTTACCATCTTACCGGACCAATACATTTTCAGTATGGGTGCTCCTCCACCAGGGACAGCCTGTGGGTCCTCTCGGTTGTAGGCAGGGCAACATCCCGGAACACCTCCTACCCAGCCATAGGGCTTGCATATGCAGCTGCAGGACCCTGCACCAGTATGTACTTTTACGAGGCAGCAGCGGCAAACCTCAGTATTGTCACCTCAGGTTATGCGGGAGTCCAGACTGTTCATCCGGCAAAAGCAGTAATAAACGATAAAGTAACACCGTTGGAAGCCCAGTTTAACGTGGATGTGGCCAGAGCCGCCTCATGTATGGACCAGGAGGAGGCAAATCAGGCAGTACTGAGTCTTCTGGACAAGTATGAGCACCATATAGGAAATGCTCCTGCAGGGAAAAAGTATCAGGACTGCTATGACCTGGTAAGCCGAAAGCCTGCTGAGGAATACGTGAATATGTATAATGAGATAAAAGAAGAAATAGCTGTTCTGGGAATTGAGTTGGAATAATTATTACATCATATCAGGAGGAATTGAAATGCGAGATTTTTTGGATGTGTACCAGAAAGCCCTGGAAGGACCTATAATGAGTGAACATGAGTTTGAATTGAAGCAGTTGATGCCAGGGGTGAACAGGATAGTTAATAAATATGGTATTCGGTATGATAAACAAAACCCCGTACCTGGTGATGATGAATCAGCAGATAACCTTTTTAGGGCTGCAGTTGAGTTTATGGAACAGGTGGGAGTATACTGCATGGACACCAACAGGGTGATGAGGTTCAGCGGAGAGGAGATAGACCAGGTGCTGAAGAACGCTTCTGGTAAATGTTATGCAGGTGAGGGAAAAGATGCCGATATTTTTGAGATGAGAAAACCGGATGATAAAAAAAAGCCGTGGCTTCATGTGGGCTCAGGGATTGTCTGCACCTCAAAGGAGATAATGACCAATTTGATTGAGGCCTACGGTTCTATAGAGAAAGCAAACTCCATAAGCATCTCTTCGTTTGACAGCATCAGGGGTATATCTGTTACATCTGCCTCACCCGCCGAGCTTTACGCAGCCATAGATGGGGTAAATACAGGCAGGCAGGCTCTAAGAAGGGCAGGAAGGCCCGGTCTTCCTATTATGAACCTGATATCCACAGCTGCTGCAGCTGTTACCACCATCGCTGCCAGTGCACCGCAGTTCGGGCTTCGACCTTCTGACGGATGGCTGTGCGGAGCCATTTCCGAAATGAAGGTAGACTACGGAGCAATGAACAAGGTTGCATACCTTCAGAACTGGGGGGCAAATGTGGGTGCGGAGACCAGTCCGATACTGGGGGGATATGCAGGGGGCCCTGCCGGAACGGCAGTGGTGAGCACTGCATACATTTTAATGGGCCTTCTGGTGTTTATGGGCAACTACCAGCTGACTTTTCCCATACACTTTAATTACGGCTGCTCATCGACCAGGGATGTACTATGGGCAGTTTCTTTCAGCTGCCAGGCTGCAAGCAGGAATATCAGCATGCCGGTAATATGGCTCGGGTATATGGCAGCAGGACCAAATACAAAAATGTATTTTTATGAAGCAGCCGCCTACATCCTTACCGCTGTTACTTCAGGAGCTCCATCGGTACAGACTCCCCACCCTGCAAAAGCGGTAAAGATCGACGGGATTACCCCAATGGAGGCTAACTTCGGGGTGGAAACTGCTTTAGCAGCAGCAAGGCTCAATCGATCCAGTGCAAATGAAATAGTAAATAAACTGCTTGAAAAGTACGAAAAGGACATACCGGGTGCACCATCGGGAAGCAGGTACCAGGAATGCTATGATGCACAAACAGGCAAGTCCAGCGAGGAGTATTTGCGTCTTTACCATGAGACCAAAGAGGAACTCTGTAAGATGGGAATACCCTATTAAACTGCGATTTAGCGGTGACAAACATTGCAAATAAAAAATATTTCTGAGGAGGGAGTTATTATGGACACGAAGCAAGCTTACGGACAGCTCAGTAATGCAATTGTGGAAACAGACCAGGAAAAAATAAAAGTAATTGCTCAACAGGCGCTCGATAAGGGGATTGATCCTCTTGAAGCTGTACAAAATGGACTTTCTGAAGGGATGAAAATTGTGGGAAAAAAATTTGAAAGCGGTGAAGTTTTTCTTCCGGAAATGCTCATGGCTGCAGAGGCGTTTAATAAAGCCATGGAAGTATTTAAGCCTGCTATTGAATCGCAGAAAAAAGAAATTGACAGGGCAGGAAAAGTAGTGATAGGTACAGTGAAGGGAGACGTGCACAATATTGGGAAAAATATAGTTGCCACGGTTCTGGAAACAAATGGGTATGAGGTGGTTGATATTGGGGTTGACCAGCAGTCACTGAATATAATAGAAGAGGCACAAAAGCAGAATGCAGATGTGATAGCACTTTCAGCCCTTATGACTACTTCTATGCCAGGGCAGAAAGAGGTGATAGAGATCCTTAAGGAAAAAGGATTAAGAGAAAAATTTCTGGTGATGGTAGGAGGAGGGCCGGTAAGCAGGGAGTGGGCTGAAGAAATAGGTGCTGATGGGTACGGCCAGTCTCCTTTTCGGGCTGTAAGCCAGCTGGAAAGATTACTGGCTGTGAAAAAGTAAAGTATAGTTCTGCACAAATCACTAAAGATACTCTACTATTGACTGTGCATCCAGTTGGTACTATGTATAAGACAGGAAAAAACGAGAAATTACAGAATACAGGATTCCACACATTACCTCCTTAAGAATATTTTAAAAAGGAGGGAGTGTACTGATGGATGAGGAGCAGCGGTAATGAAGGATGAGGAAATTGGTACCAGGGCCAGGGGAGAGTTTATCAGAGTACGGACCAGGCAAATGCTCCACCACATATTCTCGGTTCTCAAAGATGAAAAGCAGTACCTGCTTCCTCTGAAAGAGGTAAAACCGCTCATCAAACCGGATAAAAAGGTATACAAAGGAATTAAATCAGTAGAAATATCTCGCATTGTGGGCAGCGAGGGGAGGTATGCGGAATTTAACAGGATGTTTCTTCCCAGGCACAAAGGGCTGCGCAGCAGATGGATAAATCTGTACCAGGCTTTTGTAAAAAACGAAGCTGTTCCTCCTGTTAAACTGTATGAACTGGGAGGGGTGTATTTTGTACTGGATGGCAACCACAGAGTTTCGGTTGCCAGAGCACTGGGTCTGGAATACTTTGAAGCAGAAGTAATTCTTCTGGACTATGGTATAGATCTAAAACCAGAAATATCAGCGGAGGAGCTGAAAAAAGCAGTCATAAATCTGGAAAACCAGGAGTTCTTTAAAAAGACCGGTCTTGATAAAAGCAGGCCGGAGGCGGAAATAGAGTTTACCAGTACCGGGCGCTACCATGAGCTGATAAGCCATATACATTCACATATTGAGTATATTGGTACTTATAAGAATAAAAACCTGTCCTTCCAGGAAGGTGCTGTATCCTGGTATGATAATGTGTTCAGGCCGGTGGTGGAAAATATCCGCCGGGAGAACTTCAGCTCATGCTTCCCCGGCAGAAGTGCTGCTGATTTTTATGTATGGTGTGTTCGTCATTGCCATGATTTGGATGAATCAGCCATTCATTTATCCGAATAATAAGCCTGTAAGTTTAATCAGACCGTAGGATATTGCACATGCGCTTAGTGGGGTAAGTACCCATCCCAGAAATATCTGGCTTATTTTTTTATAGCTTATTGTCCGAATGCCTTTGACCATCCCGATGCCTGCAACTGCTCCTACGATAGCCTGGGATGATGATACCGGGACCCCAACCTGTGTATAGAAGTGCAGGGTGATGGATTGGCTTAGAGTAGCAATTAATGCACCTAGGGGACCTATTTGAGTTATTTTTTTCCCCACTGTTATCATAACGTTCCTGCTGAACGTAATTGCCCCAAGTCCTATAGAGACTCCACCAATGAGAGCTGCTGTAAGAGGAGTCAGCATACCAGTGGCAACGTAGACTGCAGTGGTATTGGCTACGTTGTTTGCACCAAGACTGTATGCTCCGTAGCAGCCTGCTAGAATGATGCTGACCTGAACAAACCTGTTAAAAGCGACAATGTTTTTTATGTACCTTCTCATGAATTTGTCCAGCAAATAATACAGAATGAATGCTACTGCAGCCCCTCCTATGGGGGTACCTACCCAGCACAGCACCACCTTGGTCAGTACTCCGAAGTCCACCCCTCCCAGCACCAGGGAGCTGCCCAGAAGAGAGCCGATAACAGCCTGTGAAGTGGATATGGGGAGCCCCAGGTAGGACATTATTGTTACTGATACGGCAGCTGCAAGAGAAACGGTAAATGCAATGTTTATATCATCACTTATATCAACAAGTTTACCAAGGGTTCCCATTGCTTTTGGGCCTTCTATCAGTGCTCCAATTGTTACGAATATTGCTATGAGTATGGTAGCAGTCCGGTATTTAATTAAGTTTGCAGCCACTCCAGTACCGAAAAGATTTGCAGCATCGTTTGACCCCAGTCCCCATCCCATCCATATTCCTGATAGTAGTCTCCACATCTGTTACTCTCCTTGTATTGTTTTTATGAAATAAGGTGAAGGGCTATTATATCGATCTTATCAGAAGCGTCCTCCATTTCATTGGATATTGAGTTTACCCGGAGAATAAGCTCTCTGAGCATCAACTTTTGAGAAAAACTCTGTATATCAAGTTCTTTAAACACCTTATTCAGAGATTTCCATACATATTTGTCAACTTCACCCTCGAGCTGTTCAACTTCTTTCATTAGGTCAAACACCAGGTTTATGTTATCAAATAAATTATAAATACCGTCCCTGAACTTGTGAGCACACTGAATGGTGAGCTGGTCCATCTGTTTAAAATCGTCTTTTAATTCCTCGGGTATTGTTGGTTCTATAAGAGTTAAAATATCTCCGCTGGTTTCTGCTTCGTTAGCTACATCATCGATTGAATCAACCGCTATGAACAGGGCTTCTCTAATAGAAGGCATGAATGCCCCTTCGTACATCATTTTATTAATTGCCCTCTGAGCAGCGTCAGCCTGCTTCTCAATATCATGCGCCATTTTGGTGAAAGCCTTTGATTTTTCTTTTTCTCCATCCAGATAGGAATTGAGAGCATCTGCAAATGCTTTGACTGTGTCTACTACAAGATCGGCGTGTTTTTTCACTTTTTCTGCAATTTCTCTTTCTTTCTTGCGATAGAAAATCTGCATCTGTCCATTCCTCCTCATGTGATAATACTTTTCTCTCAAGCGGAGAGCTTTAGCTTCACAAATTGTATAGATATTATTGTTTATTATATAAATCAAATTATTAATATTCATATAAATTATGAAAAAATCTAATAGAATAATATAATTAATTTTTATTTATCAGTTAATTTTTTTAGATGATAGAGAATTACTATGCTTACTGCCAGCATTACAGCGGACAGGGAAAAAGGCAGCTTGAAGGTATGGGTAATGTCTTTAAGAAAGCCTGTTAAGAATGTACCGGCTACCTGGCCCGATCCATGAATGAGGGTTGAAGCTCCAAAGACTTTTGCCATTTCTGCTTTGTCAACTTCATCACTTATTAAGGTGGTGATGGTTATAATAAAACCAAGGAATGCGAAGCCAAATAAAAATGTTGAACTGTAAAAAAGATATACTAATGGGAGGGGAAGAATAATAATAACAGAAAGGGCCAGTATGGAGTTTATGATAATACATATGCTAATCTTGTTTAACCGGTCAGAGAGGTAGCCCCAGAACATACCGGAGTATATTGTGTTTATTCCAAATAAAGACCACATCATACCGGCAGTGCTTAATAAAAATCCACATTCATTAATGGAATATGCTCCGAAAAAAGTAGAATAAGATATAAAGGAAAATCCCAGTAGAAAATACACTAGTATGGTTAAAATCAATGGTTTGTTTTCTCTGATTATTTGTAAAGTAGATTTCTGTATAGAACCACTGGCATTGGTTTTTTTGACCGAATCATTCCCGGGTCTTAGAAAAATAAACGCCATACCTACGGATAGCAGGTTGACCGTAGCCAGAGTATACCATGCGGTTTGGTAGCTGCTGGATGAATTCGGGGCAAGCAGGAGAGGGAGCAGATAACCACAAAGCATTATTCCCGCTCCTGTTCCCCCCATAACTGCACCAAATGCTGTGCCTTTGTTTCTGAATTGTATGTTTAGTATTGATATAAGAGGAATATATGCCCCTGAGGCACCTGCTCCCAGCCCGATAAATGCAGGGAACAGTGCAAAAACAGATGTGAAATATCCCAGAGCTGCCAGAGATGCTGAGCTGAGTACAGTTGATAACTGTATGGTCCTGGACTCTCCAATAATAGAAGAAATTTTTCCGCTTAAAAAGGAGTTCAGCAGGTATCCCAGAACAATACACATCCCGAAAATACCCATCATGGTGTTGGTAAATCCCAGGGTGTGCATCATTTCAGGAAGTACCAGTGTATATGCAAACCTGCCGAAAGACATGGTAGTCAGCTGGAGAATGAAACCAGTTGCAAGAATGGAAAGACCTTTTTTCACCGTGGACCCTTTGTTGTACTTTTCCTGCCGGATTATTAATTACACTGCATCAGTTTATTTTTGAGATCACTTTTATTGTTTAATACTGATGAAACCACTCCAGAGGTTTAGCCGGGGGGCCATGAAAACAATCTTCCTCCCAGCAGGTGGAAGTGTATGTGGTCCACCGACTGGCCTGCCCCTCTTCCGTTATTGACCACCACCCTGAATCCTTTTCCTATGTTTCGATCTTCTGCGAGATCTTTTGCAGCCAGATAAATTTTTCCAATCAACCCTGCATCTTCCCGGTCAAGGCCCATCACTCCGGAGATGTGCTTTCTGGGCAACAGAAGTATATGCACAGGGGCCTGGGGGTTGATGTCTTCGAAAGCTACAATTTGATCATCTTCGTAAACAATGGACGCCTGGGCATTTTTGCTAGCAATCCTGCAGAATAAACAGTTGTCCTGGTAGGTGCTCATAACTTATCTCTCCTTTCTTTTAAATGCTCCTATTTAAATTGAAGTCGTTTTTGTAATTTAAAAATGCCTGCTCGTATTGACTATGATTAATTTTTACCGTGTTTAGATTAAATATTTATCAACATTTTAATTGAGGTAAAATTTGCGCCTTCCTGCTATAGTGCTCATAATATTGACAACCAGCAGGCCCCCGGCTATTACTGCCACCCACCCAAAGCCCAGCGTGGAATAAACGGGAAATGCAGCGATAGAAGCAAAAGCATTCCCCATATCAAGAAACGTTGAAAACCTGCTCATATATACTGCTGATTTATTTCCCTCTGCCCTGTCGCCTGCCAGTGCGGTGACTACTACTCTGTTAATTACTGTTGCAAAAAGGGATACCGGGATAAAAATGAATAATATATAGCCGGCCTTAAAAACAGCAATAACCAGGTAACACAGGAGCTGGACTGTACTTGCCAGGACAATGGTGCTGCACCTTCCTATCCGGTCGCTTACACTGCCGGATACCGGGCCCAGCAGCAGGATGCCTGCTGTTCTGGAGCTGAGCAGTATTCCCGTAACACTGGAAGCCCCTATTCTGGTTATTATTTCTCCGGTTGCTCTGTCTGCAATAAGCCTTCCGGCAAGAGAGTAAATCATCTGTCCGCAGAGGGAGACCAAAAAAGTTATCGTCCAGCTGAGAAGATTGGTCGGGGTTGCAGCCACCGGTTTTTTCGAGGATGATTGGTAAACATTCGCTTCGGCTTGGTCTCTGCCTGACTGGCTCTTTGGAAAAAGCCCCGGCACATCCTCAGATTTTTTCACACAGGAAGTCGTTTTACCACAGTTGTTGCCGGCGGAATAAACAGGAGAGTTTTCCCGGAGTATTTTTATAAGTACCAGTGCTGCTAGAAATGAGAACGCACCAAAAAGC
>JBMCUI010000023.1:0-14982 GCA_048622675.1 Spirochaetota bacterium
AACCTCCACTCTGCTTTTCTGGTAAACAGGGCAGTGCTGCCCCATATGATGGACGAGGGCTGGGGACGTATAATCAACTTTGGCTCCAGAGCTGCTGTAAAACCGGGACAGCGGCAGGCAGGGTACAATGTTTCCAAAGCAGGGGTAGTTTCTCTTACCTCTTCTGTAGCTTTGGAATACCGTCTGAAGGGAATTACAGCCAATGCCGTTCTTCCCAGTATCGTAGATACACCAGCCAACAGGAAAGCCATGCCTGATTCAGATTTCTCAAGATGGGTAAAACCGGAGCAGATTGCCTCACTGGCACTGTTCCTGTGCAGTGAAGAGGCAGCAGACATCAACGGGGCAGCAATTCCCGTTTACGGCAAGGTGTAGGTATAGTAACAAACGGAGGCTATACTTTGTATGCTCCGGATACTAGAGCTTACATTTATTCTTGACAGAATTCCTCATTGCAGGTAGCATAGTAAGCACTTCCTGTTTAGTGTAAATTGCAGTTTAATTGAAGTTAAGTTTTCACTTCTAAATCAGATCGCTAATACTTAATAATTATTACCGTTTGTATACTTGGGCAGCCTGGTAAAAACGGATTGATATGGAACAAAGTACCTGGAACAATACACTGGTGCTGGCAGAAGATGTGACCATGAGATTTGGCGGGATAGCTGCCCTTAAAAATTATACACTTGATCTGCACAGGGGTGAGCTTCTGGGCCTTATAGGTCCCAATGGTGCAGGCAAAACTACTGTTTTCAATCTGCTGAGCGGAGTTATCCACCCTACTATGGGAAGGATATACTATAATGGTCAGGACATTACCTACTTAAAGCCTCATAAAGCCTCCTATCTGGGGATTGCCAGGACATTTCAGAATATCAGGTTGTTTGAAGAGCTGTCTGTTCTTGAAAACATTAAAGTTGCCTTTCATGTACATCACGGCAGAGGCGTAGTTCCTACTCTGCTCCACCTGCCATCATTCGTTTTTTCTGAGAGAGAAATTCATGAAAAGGCTGTGGAAAAAGCGGCGCTTCTCCATCTGGATTCAATTAAGGATGAAAGGGCAAAAAACCTTTCCTATGGAGAACAGAGACGGGTGGAGCTGGCACGGGCACTTTCAGCAGACCCTGAATTGCTGCTGCTGGATGAACCTACTGCAGGGCTCACCCCCCATGAAACTACAGAAATGATGCAGCTCATTTCCAGTATTCATACCCGGCAGAAGCTGACCACCATACTGGTGGAGCATGATATGAAAGTAATAATGGGTATCTGCAGGAAGATACAGGTGCTGGACCAGGGCAGGGTTCTGGCACTGGACACTCCGGAGGAAATAAAAGGGAATACAAAAGTTATTGAAGCCTATCTGGGTAAACCCAGAGCTGGCTGAAATATGATTTAAAGGCCAGGTTGTGTTGAGTGTGGATGGTTAGCAGTATACAGTAACTTCAGTGGAGTTGGAATCAGTATGAAAGATGCAGGGTATAAAAAAACCATGCTTGAAATAAAAAGCCTTGAGGTATATATAGGAAAAACCTTTGTGCTGAAGGGGATAAACCTTTTTGTGGATCGAGGTGAAGTGGTAGCCCTCCTGGGGGCAAACGGTGCAGGAAAAACTACCACACTTATGACCATATCCGGGCTCCTTCACCCTAAAAGAGGGGGCATTTCCTACATTCCCACCGCAGGGGTTGAGCCTATTAAGATATCTGCACAGCCTCCAGAAAAGATAGTTGATCTGGGGATATCCCACTGTCCTGAAGGAAGACAAATTTTCACTTCACTGAATGTAAGAGAAAATTTGCTTATGGGGTCATACAGCCGTAAAGACAAAGAAAAAATCAAGGAAGATCTTCAGTGGGTTTACCGGCTTTTTCCCCGACTTGCAGAAAGACAAAAGCAGTCAGCAGGCAGTTTGTCCGGCGGCGAACAGATGATGCTGGCAATAGGACGTGCCCTTATGAGCAGGCCCAGGCTTCTGCTTCTGGACGAGCCTTCTCTGGGTCTTGCTCCCATGCTGGTGGAAAAGCTGTTTGACACCCTGGAGGAAATAAACAGGGCTGGCACCACCCTTTTCCTGGTAGAGCAGAATGCATCCATGGCCTTGGAGCTGGCCCGGAGGGCTTATGTCATGGAAACAGGGCGAGTTGTGCTTTCTGGCACCTCAGGTGAGCTTAAAGGAAAAGAAGAAATACAAAAAGCCTATTTGGGGATAACTCGGTGATTTATATTATAGAACAGCTCAGAAACGGTCTCATACTGGGCAGCATGTACGCACTGGTGGCAATCGGGTTCTCCATGATCTACGGGATTCTCCGTCTGATCAACTTCGCCCACGGGGATATTGCAATGATTGGGGCTTTTGTGACCCTGGGGCTGATTGCTGTGGGTGTGCCCTGGCCCGTGCTGGCTGTGCTGGTTCTGGCTGCAGGTGCCGGGGTTGGTATTCTGGTGGAAAGGGCAGGATTCAGGCCCATGAGGGGGGCGCCTCAAGTCACAGGGTTTATTGCATCTCTGGCAATTTCCATTTTGATTCAGAACCTGGGTGTCCTCATCTTCACTGCTCAGCCCAGAAATTTTTTTCTTCCCGATTATCTTTTGAAAATAGTGCACTTTGGCAAAGTAAGCACCAGAATACTGGATATTATTATAGTACTCGCTTCAATTTTTATGATGCTTATTCTGGTGCTTCTGGTTAAAAAAACCAGGATGGGAATGGCCATGCGGGCTACAGCGGAGAATGTTCATGTAGCTAGACTAATGGGAATAAATGTAAATAAGGTTATTATGATTACCTTTGCTATCGGGAGTGCTCTTGCTGCTTTTTCAGGAATGTTCTGGGGAGGCAAATTCGGGCAGATAGACCCGCTGATGGGGTTTGTTCCGGGTCTGAAGGCTTTTGTGGCAGCTGTAATAGGGGGTGTGGGATCTATTACCGGGGCAATGCTGGGAGGGTATATTCTTGGGTTGGGCGAAATACTGTTTGTAGGGCTGCTCCCCCCTCAGTACAGCGTTTTCAGGGACGCTTTTGTTTTCGGACTGCTGATTATTATCCTCCTCATACTCCCTCAGGGGCTGCTGGGTAGAAACGGAGGTGAACGGGCATAATGAGAACTGGGCTCTTTGCCGGCAGAGGAAAATCATATCTGGTTCCATTTATCACAGCAGGTTCAGGTGCTTTGGTGGTTTTTCTCATGGATTCGTTTCTGAGCTCTTATTTACTATCCCTGGTTAATTTTATTCTTATTAATGTGATTCTGGCGGTAAGCCTGAACATGACCAATGGCTTTACTGGTCTGTTTTCATTGGGCCATCCCGGGTTCATGGCTGTAGGCGGCTACACCTCTGCTCTTCTGGTTTTTCCTGTAGCAAAAAAGGCCCTGTTCCTTCCCCAGCTTCCAGGGTGGCTTAGTACGCAGCAGTGGCCGCTTTTTCCAGCTCTGATAGTGGGAGGAATTGCTGCGGCAGTTATTTCATTGATTATTGGTTTCCCGGTGCTGCGGCTTAAAGGGCACTATCTGGCAGTGGCCACTCTGGGGTTTATTATCATTGTCCAGGTGGTGGTCACCAACATGGAGGATATCACCAGAGGACCGCTGGGGCTGAATGGCCTTCCAGCTCTAACCAATTTATGGTGGGTCTATGTGTGGGTCATAATTACCGTATATGTTGCCTGGAAGTTGAAATTTTCTTCTTTTGGACGCACCATGCTGGCGATGAGAGAGGATGAACTTGCGGCACAGTGCCTGGGAGTTCCTCTGGCTAAAACCAGGATCATTGCCTTTGCTGTGGGGGCATTCTTTGCCGGTATTGCAGGAGGGCTGTGGGCCCATCAGGTTACAGCCATTACCCCGAACTCATTCTCGGTAATTACTGCATTTACTCTGGTGGTAATGGTGGTGATTGGAGGCACCGGGAGCATAACAGGCTCCATATGTGCAGCAATATTAATTACCCTGGTCCGGGAGGCGCTCCGCCCTATGGAGGAAGCTAGCGGACTTTACGGAATCAATCAGGTTCTGGTATCTGCCGGCCTTTTGCTCATTCTTGTGTTCAGGCCGCGGGGGTTGTTTGGCAACCAGGAGCCGATTTTTATGAGGAGATGGAGCGGAGCAGAAGGCAAAAAGTAGTACTGCAAAAAATTTATTGCTGCCTGTTTTTTTTAATGGTAACCTATTTATCAATAGAAACCTTTGATCAAAGGAGGGATGTATGATGAGAAAATGGTTTATTGTAGCGTTGATGGCAGTTGGAGTACTGGCTGCGCCTCTGGTTGGCTTATGTGAAGGAGCCAAGGAAGAAAAAGCCCCTGAGACAATAAAAATAGGGGCCCTGTACAACCTTACCGGGGGTATGTCTTCCATTGATGCACCTGCACTGAATGGCGCCAAACTTAAAGCAAAGCTGCTGAATGAAAAAGGCGGGGTGCTGGGACGAAAAGTAGAGGTTACAGGAATTGACACCAAAACTGATCAGGAAGCAGCAGCAACAGGCGCTAGAAGGGCACTCAATCAGGACGTTGTAGCCGGGATAGGATACGGGGATACCACCTATGTTCTGGCTGCCGCTCCCCTGTTCCAGAAGGAGGGTATTCCTTTCGTAACATCAGGTGCTACTCACCCTGACCTCCCCAAAATGGTAGGTGAATACTTTTTCATGACCCCATTCGGGGATGACGACCAGTCCTTTGCAATTGCTGAGTATGCCTATAAAAGGATGGACATACGCGATGCAGTGGTATGGACTGACAACTCCATGGACTTCACCAAGGCGCTCTCCAAGTTCTTCAAGCAGAAGTTCAAGGAGCTGGGAGGCACCATAATCCATGAAGACTTTTTCCAGACCGGGGACAAGGACTTTTCAGCCCAGATATCCAGGCTGGAGGCTGCAAAGCCAATTCCTGATGCAGTGTTTATTGCAGCTATACCCAATGAAGCAGGTATAACTGTAAAACAGACCCGGGAAGCCGGGCTTGATCTTCCAATCATAAGCGGTGATGGTTTCGATACAGAACTGGTATCAACTGTACCGGGTCCCAGACATGCAAACGATGTATACTTTTCTACTCACGCCTACAGGGCAAGTGACAGGCCTGAAGTGGAGGATTTTGTAGAAGCGTACCGGGAGGAACACGGAAGAGACCCGGAGAATGCATTTGCAGCCCTCGGATATGATGCAGTTGGACTGATCGCGGATGCCATCGAGCGGGCCGGCACCACAAAACCGGAAGAACTGCGGGATGCCCTGGCTGCTACAAAGGGGTACCAGGCAGTTACTGGAGAAATTTCCTACACCAGGCCCAGCAGGGTTCCGGTAAAGCCTATCTCCATTATCGGTGTTCAGAAAGGTGAATACCAGCACCTTGCTACCTGGAAGCCTGAGAAAGGGTTTATCGCTGTAGAATAAAATATCTCAGACCCACCATGGGAAACCGGACCATGGTGGGATTTTTACTATTGTATTCACTGGGGTGCACCCATTTGGATAAAGATCATAACTGTGAGGTAAAATCATGAAAAAGGTACGACTGGAAGAGTTCACTCAAAAAGAATTTCAGGATTCCTACATTGATAAGGCTATTCTGGTATTTGGTTCATGTGAAAGCCATGGGGAGCATCTCCCTTTCGGCTCAGATGTGTTTGTCCCGCACAGCATAGCTGTAGAAGTGGCTGAACAGATTGAAGATACTGTGGCAGTCCCTCCACTATGGTACGGAATGAGCCTGCACTACCGCCATAAGCCCATGTGCATTTCTCTCACCGATGAAACACTGATTATGGTAATAAAAAATGTTCTGGAATCACTGGTGTACTGGGGGATTAAAAAAGCTTTAATAATAAATGGCCATGATGGAAACATCGCCAGTATTGAGGTAGCAGCGCGTGAGGTCAAGGTAAAAAATCCGGAGATGGGTATCGCAGTTATACCTGCATGGTGGGAAAATGTGAGCCACCTGGTACCGGAGGGGACTTTTGAAGTGTGGAATGGTCTGGGCCATGGAGGAGAAGGTGAGACATCAATGAACCTGGCAACAGTCCCGGAGCTGGTGGATATGGACCAGGCCCGGGGTATGATTCCCGAAATGGACCCTGTAGTGAACCTGGTCTGGAACTTTGAAGAGCTTACCGACTACGGGGCAAGCGGCGCACCTGAGAAAGGCTCCGTAGAGAAGGGAAAGATAACCAGACAGGCCTTAATTACTTATATTGTTGACTTTATCAAAAGAATGGATGAACAGGGCTGGAGATTTAAGAAGCACGGAACCAAATGAAAAAGATTTTGATCATCCACACCGGCGGTACCTTCGGAATGATTCCTGTAGATTCGGGGGTCACTTTGGCACCTGGAAATATTCAGGACCAGATCCTGCAGTCTGTTCCGGAAGTAGGGAAGATAGCTCGGATTGAGACTGTAATGCCCTTCAACATCGACAGCTCCAACATCACTCTTGAGCACTGGAAATGGCTGGCAGAGTATATTGTAAAAAGCAGACAGAAGTTCGATGGATTTGTGATTATTCACGGCACAGACACCATGGCGTACACAGCATCAGCTCTATCTTTCATGCTCCTGCATTCCCCCAAACCTATTATACTCACCGGTTCCCAGCGGCCCCTTTCCAAGATCCGTACAGATGCCAGGAACAACCTTATCAATGCTGTGGAGCTGGCTTCTTTAGGAATTCCAGAAGTTTGCATTTTCTTTGGAAACAGGCTCTTCCGGGGAAACAGGACCACCAAGGTATCAACCTGGTGGTTCGATGCATTTGAAAGCCCTAACTTTAGGCCTCTTGCCGAAGTGGGATTCGATATAGATCTTAACCTCCCTTCTTATTCCCGCAGGAAATTTCAGCCCTTTTTCAACCTGGACCCGTCTGTGGGTGTGGTAAAAGTATTTCCAGGGTGCATAAATGAGTACCTGGACAGGATGCTACACTCGAGCTTGAAGGCCATTATCGTTGAGGGCTACGGGTCCGGGACATTCCAGGTGGAGGGAGAAAACTTTCTTTCTTTTATAAACTCTTCAATAGAAATGGGCAAGCTGGTAGCTATCAATACCCAGAGCTATCACGGAGGGGTATTCCCGGAGCTTTACCAAAGCGGGAAAAGGGCCCTGGAAGCAGGAGCATTGAGCTGCCAGGATATGACTATGGAGACGTGTATTGTTAAAATGATGTACCTTCTTGGGAAACATGAAAAAGACCTGGAGGAAGCAAAGAGAAGGTATACCCTTGATATTGCAGGTGAGCTTTCTTCCACCAGGCACCGTTTTCAGGACACCTTTGAAGTATAAAAAATAAAATTAAACTGGTCAGGTGGCTGCCATGAAACTTTTTTGCATCTGATGTGCACGGATCAAAAATGTGCTGGAAAATATGATTAAAACCATTCAGGACCGGGGTTATTGTCCTTACGTAACCAATCCTGATGAAGTGAAGGAAATCTCCAGCGCCTCTGATGGACCAGAAACACTTTTTCTGGACCAGGCTAAAAAGTTGGATAAACATTTGGATTGAAAGTTTTAGCATTGTCCAAGAGGGGACAGAGCAATGCCTGTAAAGGGTTTCTCTGTCCCCGTTAATTTTTAATGGCAATTTAAACATTGATTTAAAATTCATTTTTTAATACGCTGTAATGTACCGGCAGAGACAGTGGAGAAGATTATGGCTGATTATGGGAAACCAAAAGCGGATTTTACAGAAGAAAAAGAAAGGCTTCTGGGCTTGCTGGAAAGGGAGGAAAATCAGGATATTGTTATGAGACTTATAGGAGCCCTGGCGTTTAATACCAGGTGCACCAAGTTCAATTATATCCAGGCCCAGATGGGAAGAGAATTTACTGACATTGATTTTGCTTCATACCGCAAGTTTACCAGAAAGATAGAAGAATTTATGAAATCATGCGGTTATCAGGAGGATAGACAGGTTTCTCAGCTTTACGGTGAATCCAGGCTTCTTTTTCATGATACTGAGCATAAACGGCATGTGGATGTATTTCTTGACCAGCTCCGGTTTTCCCATACCATACACCTGAAGGGAAGGCTGGAAAAAGATAAAGCAACTATTCCCCTGGCTGAGCTTTTCCTGGAAAAGATGCAGATAGCCAAAATTAATGAAAAAGACCTTATAGATACCATTATGCTCCTCCGGGAGTATGATTTTGGAAATACAGACCAGGGATGTATCAATAAAAACATAATCCTGGGTATCCTTTCAAAAGACTGGGGGTTCTGGAAAACTGTTACTGACAACCTGAATACCTTGAAAAAGTACCTGGAAAGGTATACCCAGCTCAAGTCTGAAGATAAAGAAATAGTTAAGGGCAGGATAGATAAGATACTGGTGGCCATTGAGAAAGAGCCCAAGGCTATGAAATGGAAGCTCAGGAGCAGGATCGGTACCAAAGTGAAATGGTACCAGGATGTGGATGAGCTGGGCGTTTAAACCAAAAAGTAGCCTGCCCCCTTTTTTTTCACGATAACAGGTAGGCTGCGTCTTCCTCCGGGATGGAGGGGTTAATATGTATGCCTGATCCGATTTCGAAGCCCGCCGGTGTGGTCAGCCTTGGTCTTATCTGGATGTACCAGTGCACCTGAGGCCCCTCTTTCCTGAATCGGGAGCAGGTATTGATGATAAAGTTGTAATGAGGATCGTTTAATTTTTGGTACAGCATACCCAGGAGGTTTTTTAAACAGGGAGAAAGCTCTGATATCTCTTCTTCGGTAATGGATGCAAAATCAGCCTGATGTCTTCTGGGGATTATCCATATTTCAAAAGGCACCTCCGCGGCAAAGGGTACAATAGCACAGAAGGAGTTGTTCAACAGCAAAACCCTTTGGTGGCTGCGGGTCTCAGCTTTCAGCATATCGCATACTATGCAGGAGCCGTTTTCCTCGTAGTAGTGCTCTGATTCTGTTTCCCTGGCCCTGACAAACCCTGGCACCACCGCGCAGGCTATCAGCTGAGAATGGGGATGGTGAAGGGATGCCCCTGCTCTGTTCCCGTGGTTTCTGAACAGTATAGTGCAGATAATATTCGGGTCTTGCATTATGGTGCTGTATTGGTGTTTATAGGTATGAAGGACCTGCTCAATTTCTTTTTCCGACATTTTCGACAGGTCAGTGTTGTGCTGTGGAGACTCGATTATGACCTCATGGTACCCGTACCCTCCCAGCTTCCGGCACAGCCCGGAGGTGCAGCCTTCAGAGGTGTCTTCAGGGTTCAGCGCCGGATACTTGTTAGGCACTACCCTGGTCTGCCACTCTGGCAACCCCCTGCCTTTATTTTTTTCAGAACTCTTGGTGTTTGTTTCAGAAGTGGTTTCTGAATGTCTTTCACCAATAGGAGGTATTTCATGAATAATTGATGGGAGCATTTTTTCGTTACCCGGACAGAAAGGGCAGCAGGGATCAAAACGGGGAAGGTCTTTTTCCAGGGAGTTGTGGTTACAGAAATCATGCGGCCTTGCTTTCCGGTGGGGAGCATAAATAACCCACTGTTTGGTAATTTTGTTCTGCCTCATTTCACCCATGGCAACCACTCCGGTGGTATATGTCAGCAAAAAATAGTGTTTTGAGGGGATTTGCTCTCAAATTTTTTATTGCCAATTTTCAATAACTAAATTCGGGAACCTTTGAAAATGTTTTGTATTTCCTGTAATTAGTTTGTCTGCTTTCACATAGGTTGTTGCGGCAATAAAAATATCAGCATCAGGAAGCAGAAAATTTTCTTTATATAATTGTTCCTTTAATTCACCAAATTTTTTTAGTATTTCAATGTCTGTATGGATGATTTCAATAGTTAGCAAAAATTCTTCGATTAAGAACCTGTTTTTAACTGTATTTGATGATCTTTCAGCTCCATAATACAATTCGGCAACAGACATGAAAGATACTGCTGTTGCATCATCATATTGGGCCCTTTTATTTATTATATTTTCATTTTTACGTAAGACTTCTATACAAATATCTGTATCAAGCAGTATCATAAACTTATTTCTCTACCATAAGTTCTGCCATTATAAATGTCTTTAATTATTTCATCGGTGGACCGTTCATCGTCCCACTTTTCAGAAAGATTCTTCCAAAGGTGAACTTGAATTGATTTTGGAATAGTTTTTTTAGATGTATGCATCTCAGTAATTTCCCAATGGGTACCCTTTTCTATGATAACAAGCAATTCCTTATTCAGACTTCTTTTTTCAATTGATGAGAGTTTTTTTATTTTTTCAAGTATTTCATCTGGAATATTGCGTACGGTTATATTTGCCATAGTTATATTTTAGTTACATTTTGATTGCATGTCAATATTTTTTACAGGTTCTTAGGGAAAGCGCATGTTCTTTTTCCTGGTTTTATGCATCAGTATGCATGAGTCTATTTACACTGCTCTTCCACCATTTTCTCCAGCCTCATGGCGTCCTGGGCGGCATACCCTGCCTCATCATTGTCAAAATAACAGTACACCTGTTTTCCCTCCCCGGCCCATTCCCATATTCTGGAAGTCCAGCTGGCAATGGTACTGTCATCATACTGGCCCCTGTAGGAACCATCGGGTCCATGCAGCCTGATGTACACCAGCTCAGAGGTGACTTCCAGCGGAGAGAGGTGATAGTCCAGGTGGTAGATGCAGAAGGAAGCATTATAAGCTTTTAAAAGCTGGTATATCCCGGGCTGGTACCAGCTGTGGTCTCTGAACTCAAATGCATACCGGTAACCTTCCGGAAGCTCCTTCAGAAAAGCTTCCAGCCTTTCAGGGTTGGCCTTCCAGCGGGGAGGAAGCTGAAACAGGATAGGACCCAGGCTGTTTTCCAGAACCCGAACCAGTTCTATAAACCGCTCTACAGGCTGCCGGGGATTTTTAAGCTTCTTCATGTGGGTTATAAACCTGCTGGCCTTTACAGAAAAGACAAAATCCTGCCCCACTGTGTTTTTCCATTGTGCCAGGGTCTTTTGTTTGGGGGACTGGTAGAAGGTATTGTTGAGCTCAACTGTGTGGAAAAAACCCCGGTAGTATTGAAGCATTTGATTTTTAGGGGTGCCGGCAGGATAAAAAGGGCCCACCCAATGGTGGTAGTGCCAACCTGAAGTCCCGATGTGAATGTCATGGGTTCCCACAGCCCCTCCTTTCCTTACGGATTATAGTTGAGCCTGTAAATGGTTTCAAATGAATTGAACGTATCCAGGTACTGTTCCAGAAGCCTGGTAAGCAGAAACTTTTGCCTTACCGTCTCTGTGGCCCTGGTGCCCATTTCCTCTCGAAGCTTCCGGTCTTTCAGCAGCGTGACAATTCTCTGGGCTGCTTCCTCCACCGAAGATACCAGAAAACCATTTACCCCGTCTTCTATCTGGTGCCGGATGCCCCCGGCATTTCCCCCGACCACCGCTCTGCCTTTCCACATTGCTTCTGTTACAGTAAGCCCGAACCCCTCCCGGATCGATTTCTGCACCACTACAGCGGCCCTGCTTTGAAGGGCATTTACCAGTGCAGTGTCCTCCTTGCTCAGTATGATTATTCGCTCTTCCCGTTGATCCAGCAGGGAGTGGTAGACTTTTTCTCCCTCAGGGTCATCGGTGGCGACATTTCCCAGAAGCACCAGGGTAGCGTCCACTTCTTTTCTGGCAATTTTGAACGCCTTGATTACCCCTTCGGGGTCTTTCCATCGGTCAAATCTGGATATCTGTACTACCAGAGGCAGGTCAGTAGGTATATTGTATCTCCGTAGACGTTCGCCGATTTCCTCCTGGCTGAGTTGTCTGTTGGTAATGGTAAAGGGGTCTATGGCAGGAAGGAAATAAATCTGAGGAGTGTTAATCTCCTGGCGGTAGGTTTCAAGACTGAGTACCACAGCATCGTATGCTTCAATAGTAGGTATGAGGTACTGAAAGAGGTCCTTGTGGGGGTCGGACAGATCGATATGGCATCGCCATATCCAGGGCCCTTTTTTCTTGTAGTGTTTTATCATGGACAGAGGCTGGGGGTCATGGATAATCACCAGGTCGTGCTCCAGATGGTTCCTGACCGCATTTTCATATATTACGTCCTCGTAGATCTGTTTTTTTCTTTCAGTGAGCCGGATTTTTCCGCCCTGAAGGGCATTGTGAATTTTTTTGGTAATGCTGAAAAAGTCCGGAGAACCCTGTATGACCCTCCACCCGGTCTTGATGCCTGCACTGTTCATCAGCAGGGTCAGCGAGGAAAGAAGGGTGGCCACTCCCCCTCCGTAGTATGTGGAATTGAGATGGGCAATATGCAGGTCCCGCAGAGGCCGGGCCTTCTTTTTGATACGCTCAATAGTATGGCCTCCCACCAGGGGCTGGTAGTCTTCCAGGTGGACAATCCTTGAAGTGCTGTTCATTGGTTCGCTCCGGATATGGTGTTTTTGTTATGGTTCACTGTATGTTCGAATGTACTCCTGTGTACATATAAAAATAACAGGTATAATGTATAAGAATATTCTACATAAAGGGTATTGTCAATGAGAGTTAGCTGTCCCCAGCGGATCAATTCAACTTGACTCCAGGAGGCTGAAGGATATAGAAATAAGTATGTGTGATTCCTGAAATTCCGAGGAGGTAGAGGTATGATCAGCACCACAATTTTTCCAGGCAGATATGTACAGGGGAAAGGGGCCATGAACAGACTGGGGGAGGAGATGGCCAGGTTCGGTGACAAGGCATTGGTTATCTGTAGTCCCTTTATATATAATAACATATGGCCCTGCTACCAGGAGAATATAGAGAAATACATCCAGCTGAGGGTGGAAAAATTCGGGGGCGAGTGTTCGGATGAAGAAATCGGAAGGCTGGCAGAACAGGTGAAAGACCACAAAAGCGAGGTGGTGGCAGGTGCAGGAGGAGGAAAAACTATGGATACAGCCAAAGCGGTTGCTTTTCAGGCAGGACTGCCGGCTGCAGTTGTGCCTACCATTGCCTCAACCGATGCTCCGTGCAGTGCACTGGCGGTTATCTATACCCCAGAGGGAGCGTTTAAAAAGTATCTAAAGCTCAGAAGAAACCCGGACCTGGTACTGGTAGATACCCAGGTGATAGCAAATGCTCCTGTAAGGTTTTTGGTTTCCGGTATGGGCGATGCCCTTGCCACCTGGTTTGAAGCAGAATCATGCAGAACAAAATATGCAGGGAACATGACCGGAGATGCGGGGTCCATGGCTGCCTGGTCGCTGGCCAGGTTGTGCTATGAGAGCATTCTGGAGTATGGTATGAGCGCGAAGCTGGCCTGCCAGGCCCAGGTGGTGGTGCCTGCTCTGGAGCATGTGGTGGAGGCGAACATTCTTTTAAGCGGCCTGGGGTTTGAAAGCGGAGGGCTGGCTGCAGCCCATTCCATCCACGATGGTCTTACTGTGCTGGAGCAGACTCACCGGTACTACCACGGAGAGAAAGTTGCAATAGGCACTCTGGCTTCACTATATCTCACAGATAAACCCAAAGAACTGATGAATGAGGTATTCAGCTTCTGCCAATCGGTGGGGCTTCCTGTTTCTCTTTCGGATATAGGGCTTGAAGAGGTAACAGACCAGCAGCTGATGAAGGCAGCGGAGGCAGCCTGCGCAGCCGAGGAAACCATCCACAATGAGCCCTGTCCGGTGACCCCGGAAGCAGTAGTCCATGCGTTGAGAGCATGCGATGCGGAGGGCAGAAAAAGAAAATCCCGGCACCGGGAGTTCTTCTAACATCCACGTATCCTCCGTGGTTTTTTACCACTCCGTAAACTACCGACAGTCCCAGACCGGTGCCTTTAGATTTGTCCTTTGTGGTGAAAAATGGGTCAAAAATGTTCTGAATTATCTTTTCATTGATCCCTGTACCGGTATCAGATACACTGAAGTACACATACTCTCCCTCAGTAGATCCAGGATGGGTCCTGGTATATTCCTCTGTTATGGTTCTTGTGCCTGTTTCAAGCACCAGTTTGCCTCCTTCCGGCATGGCATCACGTGCATTTACGCACAGGTTTACTACCACCTGCTGGATCTGACTGGGGTCCCCGTCAATGCAGGGAATTGCTGGCTGGAGGGAGGTTTCAATGTCAATCGCCCTGTCGAAGGTTTGCTTCAGCATGCTGATTGCTTATTTCATAAAGGTTTTTATGCATTTTCGGATGCTTTGAGAGGTGGGTATCAGCATGGGTGCTTCTTTCTGGTACTTACTGTATTCATCACCGAACAATTTTATAAAAAAATATTTCTCCTGTATGAACACATACAGCACATCCATGCCTACCCATACGGGTATGGCAATAAGCAGAGTTTTTGATCCGGAAATAAAAAAAAGGCCCGCCAGAAAACCTGTGAACCACAGAACACCGGGATGCCGGACCAGGGCATAGGTGCCTGTGGTGACCACCTGGTGGCTGGACCCGCTCTGGATATAGGCGTTCTTGAACGGTATTTCGATGCAAAGAGAATAGAAAAGCAGAATAAAAAAAACACCCGATGCCGCCCATCCTCCCAGCCTTACAGGAAAACAGAAATAAAAACCGGCCGGGGAGCTGCATGTACCGTACACTCCAGCGGTGAGCAGAGCGGTCCCGGTGACCCACAGTATCCGCTTCAGCCGCAGTTTGTTTTTGAGACCGGCATAGTCTACCCAGTAAAGTACCAGGAATCCGCCGGCGCCTGCACAGATATACTCCATGGCCATGTATTATTCTATTGGGTTGAATACAGGGTTTTTAATAGACCGGTTAATAGTTTTTTCCGGTCCCTGTATATATAATTGTACTCATTTTGAGTTTTGTCACAATTAAAATAAGTAAAAAAGCTTTCAGTTACTGCACATTGGAGGAATTTAATAACTGACTCCACAGCTGGGATACTCTTTGCATACTATAGCATCGGAGGGCTTTTTGTCTTCCCCGGAGGGATGCTCTTTTCAGACAACCGGGCGAGAAGAATGCTTTTTTCAACATGGAAGCAGCAGCTTCAGGATCAGCTAAACGCAGCACGGTACCCCCCTGTTTTACCG
>JBMCUI010000024.1:0-14923 GCA_048622675.1 Spirochaetota bacterium
CAATAATGTTGAACAGCTTACCTATAACCTGTCTGCAGTGGATGGGACCTTAAATACTACTCTGGACCGGGTACAGAATTTTTTTGGCTACCTTTCTTCGGAGGAGGGTGACCTGAAAAAAACCCTGGCTTCCCTGGAGCAGATAACTACTTCTGTAGAGGAAGTCACCACTTCTATAAGCCGGAGTCAGAGCAGTATAGGGAAACTGATGCATGACAACAGGGAGCTTTACACCCAGATTATCTCACTGATGGAAAAAATGAACATGGTTATGGATGACCTCAAGCGGCTTTCCAGGACCCTCTCTGACAGCTCTCCCGAAATCAAAGCAGCCATAGAAAGAAGCAACCGGACCATGGATGAGGCCATAGGTCTTATGAAAACCCTGAAGGAAAACGTACTCATCAAGGGATTTTCTAGAAAAGAAAGACCCCCCCAGCCTGTAGAAGATGCAGTACGTGAAGGGGGATACTGATGAAAAAACTGAGCCTCACATATTTTCTGCCCGTTCTTTTACTGGCACTGTCTTTTTTGCACTCCTGTGCAACCGACAGGCCTGTGACCACCATAAAAGAGAGCGCAAGAGATTATGAAAAGCTGGCCACCCAGCATTACAATCAGGGAGACTACCAAAATGCCGTACTATTTTATAAAAAGGCCCTGTCCGAAGACCGCAAGGTGGCCAACCTCAGGGGAATAGCTTCAGACCTGTACAATATTGCCCGCTGTTATGTTAAATACGGCCAGTATGACAATGCACAGAAGCTCCTCCAGGAAGCCATGGAAATAAACAGCCATATAAACAACCAGGCCGGGCTTGGAGACAACTACCTTCTTCAGGCCACCATTACTATCAACCAGAAAAACTATTCACAGGCAATGGAGCTTCTAAAAAAAAGTACAGACCATTTCGACAAGGCCAAAGACAAAAATGGAACAGCTACCGCCCTTAACAATATTGGTTCCATTTACATTAAAACCGGAAAATATGAACAGGCACACCAGAGCATCAACAGCGCAATCCCTCTTTATGAGAAAACCAAAAACCATTCCGGACTGGCAGCAGCATACAATAATCTGGCATATATTGCTGAACTTCAAAACAAAACCGAGGAAGCCGTCAAGTACTATGTTATGGCCCTTGAACAAGACCAGTACATAGAAAATACCAGGGGAATATCAAGTGACCTGCACAATATTGCCTCTCTTTACAGGAAAAACGGCCAGCTGGAGCAGGCCCTGTTCTACTACAAACGGGCCCTGGGGGTAAACAGGAGTCTGTCATGGACTGACAGAGTGAAAAACGACTTAAAAAATATTATAGACATTCTGGATATCATGGGCAGAACCACCGAAAAACAGATCTACCAGAAGGCCCTGGAGGAGCTGCGGGCTGCAGACCAGAATGAACAACTGGAGGAACTTCCCGGTCCTATTCCATAATTAAATAACCATTACTCAAATACAAACCACCCTTCCAGATAAAAAACCTGCCGCCTGGCTTCGTTATGCTGTTGAACCAGCAAGGCCGGGCATTATTCAGGCCATATCTATCACAGGAGTTGCAAACGCCCGTAATCCCATAGAGGGAAATTTTCTGTGCAGGCCTTCCACTGAGCTGAGAAGCTCCTGCTTCTTAGCACTTTCCACAACCACCATTAAAATATTGTTCAGCCCCGGCCACACATGGTCTCCCAGGTGAGGGTCGTTCCTACCCACACCGGCAACATCTTTCCATTTGGTATAGTACTTAATTTCAAGCTTCTGCAGCACCTCCTCCACCTCTTCGTCTATAGCCCTGTCATAAATAACGAATACCATTTCCTTATCCATTGGTTCTTTCCTTCTCCAGTTTTTTCTGCTGTCTTTTAAGCCTCCTTGTCTCAAAAATAGTGTAGAGCACCGGAATAAATACCAGGGTAAGCACCGTGGATACCAGAAGGCCGCCTATAACTGTTTTGGCCATAGGTGCTCTCATCTCACTTCCCTCCCCGATGGCCATGGCCATAGGCACAAGCCCCAGCACTGTGGTAAGCATGGTCATAAGGATGGGCCTCATCCTGGTCCTGCCCGCCAGTCTTACTGCATCCAGGAGTCCATACCCTCTTTTTCTGAGCAGACTGGTGTAGTCAACCAGAATGATACCGTTGTTCACCACTATACCAGCCAGCACAACTACCCCGATACCTGAAATTGCACTGAAGGTGGTGCCGGTAATTACATGCATCCACACCACTCCTATAAAGGTCATGGGCAGGGTGAACATTATTACAAATGGGTCAGCAAACGATTCAAACAATGCAGACATTATCAGATAGACCAGAACAATAGAAAGGGCCATCACCATAACCAGGTCCTGTATTATTTCCTGAAGGTCCTCCCACGAACCCCCGTACCTGATGTTAAAACCCGGTGGAAGTACTATTTCAGCTGCCTCTTTTTTTATGGAATCCACCGCGCTTTTTACATCCCCGGTTACTCTGGCGTCCACGTATACCACTCTCTGCTGGCCCTCCCTCTGGATGGTAACCGGGCCGTAGCCTTTTTCTATTTCTGCCATATTGGTCAGGAAGACCCTGGTACCGTGGGGGGTGCTCGCAGATATAAGCTCCAAGTCCCTGGTGCTCACCCGGTCCTGTTCCTCCAGCCTGGCCAGCACGCCCACTTCTTCTCCCTTCAATACCATGCTGGCCACCTCTTCTCCTGCAAAAGCCCTCTTTACCGCATTTCCTACCTGTGCAACCGACAACCCGAAAACTGCCGCTCTGTCATGATTTACCTTGATCCGGTATTCGGGAAGCCCTTCTTCCCTGGAAACTCTAATGTCTTCTATGTTCCCTACACCTTCCATGATTTTTTTCAGCTTATCTGCTAGTTCTTTGCCCTCCTCAAGGTCAAACCCTGACACCGCCACCCGAAGGTTGCCCGACTGGCCGGTGGGCCCGCCGCCGGTTGAAAACCTTACTTCCACCCCCGGTATCTGCTGGACCCCCTTTCTCAAAGTATCGATTATATCAAGATCAGTCCTATCCCTCCGGTCCTGTTCTATCAGGGTTATCCATATCTCTGCTCTATCAGGTGATTGATTGCCGGTCATTTCTCCGGTCCGTCCCACCTGAGTAAATACGATTTTCCGCTCAGGGACATTCTCCTCGATGACATTGTATATCCGGTCCACTGCCCTTCTGGTCCTCTCGATAGTAGAGCCGACCGGAGTCTGTATTCTCATTTGAATAAACCCTTCGTCAGAGTGAGGCATAAACTCCACCCCGATCACCCTTATGAGAACCAGAGTGCCTACAAAAAATACAAAAATCATTGCCACAAAAACTGCACGGTGTGCCAGTGCCCAGTTCAGCACCCCCCGGTATATCCAGTCCAGCCCTCTGAGTACCTTCCCTCTGGACTTGAGCTCCCCTTCTATGTCCCTCAAAGAATCGGCCTTCTTTTTCAGCTTGATCCTTTTGATTTTGCTGGTAAGCATGGGAATAATGCTCAGAGCAATTATCAGAGAAGATATGAGAGAAAAGGTGACGGTAAAAGCCAGGTCCCTGAACAGCTCCTTGGCGAGACCGTGTATGAAAAACACCAGGGGCAGAAAAACAGTGATAGTGGTAAGGGTAGAAGCTACAATGGCATTGGACATTTCCTGGGAGCCCAGCCTGGCTGCTTCCATGGGTTTTGCTCCAAACTCCCTGTACCGGTATATATTCTCCAGTACCACTATGGAGTTGTCCACCAGCATTCCTATACCAAGGGCAAGCCCCCCCAGAGACATCATGTTGAGAGAAAGATCAAAAAGATACATGAATATAAACGTGGTGATTATAGAAAGTGGAATTGATACTGATATTATCAGGGTGGTGGGGAGGTTCCGTAAAAATATAAACAGCACAAAAATTGCCAGGGCCCCACCCAGCAGGGCCACCTGCCACACATTGTTTATCGATTCTTTAATAAAATCCGCCGGTGAGTAAAACTTCTGAATCTTCAGGTCACCGGGAAGTGACTGCTGAAGCGCCTCCAGCTTTTCAAAAACTTGTCCGGCAATCTTAACGGCATTGGTTCCTGACTGCTTCTGCACCACCATAACCACCGCATCCTGTCTTCCCACCATAGCGTCCACGTCTTCTTCAACGTATCCGTCGTAAACTCTGGCCAGGTCACTCAGGTAGATGGATATCCCATTTCTGACAGCTACTATTACCTTCCTCAACTCCTGCAGGTTATCAAACTTTCCTACTGTTCTGAGCGAGTAAGTCTTTCCGCCTTCGTCAATTTCCCCTCCAGCCACATTCAGATGGCGGGACCGAACAGCATTTATCACCTGGTCTACAGTAAGATTATAAGAGGCAAGAATGGTGCGATCTATATCCACATGGACCTGCCTCCGGCGCCCGCCAAACACCTCTACACTTGCCACCCCTTCAATCTGCTCCAGATTGTTCTTCACATTGTTGTCAGCAATATACCGGAGGCTTTTGAGGTCTCTTTCCCCCTGCATTACCAGTACCACCACAGGTATCATAGAAGGGTCAAACTTGTATATCACAGGCGCAGAAGCATCATCGGGCAGCATATCCCTCACCCGGTCCAGCTTCTCTCTGAGGTCAGCAGCTGCCTCACCCATGTCAGTACCCCATTCGTATTCCACACTCACTACTGCCTGCCCTTCCCTGGAATTGGAGGTTATTTTTTTAACATTGCTGGCAGAAGCTGCAGCATTTTCAAGTACCCTGGTGAGGTTTTCCTCAACTTCTCTTGGGGAGGCCCCCGAGTATGAAGAAAAAACGGATATAACAGGAAATGATATGTCAGGAATCAGGTCAATGGCCAGGTTGCCCAAAGAATACACACCAAGAACAATAATGGCTATATAAATTACCAGGGTGGTAACCGGTCTGTTTACAGAAACCTCAGAAAGCTTCATTCAATCTCCTCCGTGACGTTTACCCTGTCCCCGTCGCTTACATTATGCTGACCGATAACTATCACCATGTCCCCCTCTTTTACTCCCTCCAGAATAGAAACCTTTTCACCTTCCCTGATGTCCAGTTTTATCTCTTTCTGAACAGCACGGCCTTCTTCGGCCACAAACACAACACTCCTGCCATCTCTTTCCAGAATGGCAGATAGAGGAATAATAACCGCCCGTGGTTCTTTTCTTATTATTACTTCTGCCTCACCGAACATCCCCGGCTTGAGGGTATGATGATAGTTTCTGATACGTATTTTTGCCCTTCTGGTCCTGGAAGCCGGATCAACCACCGGACTCTGCCGGGTAACCCTTCCTTCAAAAACTCTGTCCGGGGAAGAGACCACCCTCATTTCTACTTTTAATCCGGGCTTTACCCTGTATATATCTTTTTCAGGCACATGCACCACCACGTTTACACTGTCCATATTGATCAGCTGCAAAAGAGGGGTCTGTGGAGTAATGGAGGCTCCTTCCTCTACCAGGGTGCTCTTTACTATCCCATTTATACTGCTCTCCACAGGCGAGGGCTTGAACTCAAGGCCGGCTTCAGTCCGTTCAACATATGCAAGCACCTGGTCCTTTTCTACCCGGTCTGCTTCTTGTACAGTAATGTTTTTCACTTTTCCAGGTATGGATGAGTATACCGAGACTTCGGTGACAGGGGCCACTTCACCATTGAGAATTAAAGACTCGGTCATAGAACCGACCTCTGCCCTGGTTACTGCTACTGGAGTAGAAACCTCTATAGACTGGTCTGGCTTTTTTCCTATAATTTTCCCAATATTGATTTTTTCTTCATACCGATAATAGGCCACCCATCCCAGACCAGCCAGGACCCCCAGAATAATAAAAACAATAAGAAATACTTTCAGAGCATTTTTCATGGTTTCCTCCGCTCGAATTGTTCTACCCCCACAGCATTCATTAAATCGAAAAGTGCAATTTTATGGTTATATATTGAGCTGAGATAACCCAGCCTGGCGCTGGCCAGGTTGATCTGAGCATCCTTCAGCTCATTTGAGGAAATCACCCCCTTTTTATACCGTTCCAGCGAAGAGTTATACAGCTTCTCAGCTGCCTGAACCGCTTTTCTGCTGGACTCAATTTTTGTTCTTTCCTTTTCAAGTCTCAGAAGAATATTTTCAATGGTAAGTCTTATGCTGCATCCCAGGGTTTCAAGCTGAAGAGAAAGCTGCCGGATATCAAGAGCAGCTTTCTTCTGGTCTGCTTCTGTTTTGCTCCAGGGGAACAGCGAAGAAACAGGCATCCGCACACTTATACCACCTGAAAGGTCACCGTCCCATGAGTCCTCTCCCCAGTATTTATTTTCGCCGGTCTGGGGGTCGAACCCACTCCTCAGTGTATAGCCGGCAAAAGCAGCTATGGTTGGTTTATTCTTCGACTGGGCAAGCTCTTCCTGAAGCCTGGAAATTTCCAGGTTTTTTCCCATCCGGACCACCTCATACCTGCTGGACAACGCCTTCTGAACAAGCTCTTTTTTGCTGAAGTTGTAGAAAGTCGGCTCCAGTTTCCCCACCAGGTTCACCTCAATCTGTTTTTTATCTTCTATTCCCAGCAGGTCCTTTATGGCCAGAAGGGAAAATTCCACCTCATTCCTGGCAGAAACCAGCTCCGGCCTGAAGCTTGCAAGGTCCGCTTCCGCTTTCAGCACCTCGTAATCCGAAACCACTCCCGCATCGTACCTCCTCCCGGCAATATCCAGAGCCTGTTGCTTGTGGTCCAGAGTCTGTAGTTTCAGCTCCAGCATCCGGGTGGCCAGCAGATACCCGTAAAATGCTTTTTTAATTTCCACCGCCAGCTTCCTTTTTTCTTCCTGATACTCCAGCTGTTTCAGCTCCACATTTCTGGCGGCCATTTGAACAGAGTTTTTTATCTGCCCGAAGCTGTAGATGGTCTGGGAAAGGTCTGCTGAAACCGACACAGGGTCAGAAGCAGCAGTATAGGAGCCAGGTACAGTAACCGGTGTTGATCCTACATAAAAGGTGGTCTCCTCGGTCCTGGGCTGTTCAAAAAGGTGGGTCCAGGAAGCAGATGCAGAAACCTGAGGGTAGAGAGAAGAACGTGCACCCTGCACTTCCGCCCTCGCAGCTTCAACAGCCAGCCTTTTGGATTCAAGAGTGGTGCTGTTTTTTACTCCAAGCTGAATTGCTTCATCCAGAGTAAGCTCCAGGGTCTGGGCATGCACTACTGAGGTACCGGATAAAAAAAGACCTGCCAGGAAAATAAACAAAATAACCAGATATCCTTCAGATGCATGAAATATCTTCTTCCCGGTGATAATTTTTCTTTTATTGTTAAAATTTTTCATTTTGCCCATAGAGTTCTCCTATACCCCCGGGTTTGCTGTTTCCTTACCCGTACTACCCTCCTGCAGGTCCTTTCGGCATATGCCTTCAGTGAATATGTTCATCATTGATTTAACCCTGTTCCTGATATTGAAATCAGGGGGTTCTTCTTTTGTTAATACTTTTTTTATCATCATTTCCCTCAGCATGTACATCACTGCTCCCTGAAAACAGTAAATAATATCCTCAGAACAAAGCTCCGGTCTTATCATGCCCTGGTTTTTTCCCCTTTTTACAATTTTCCCCATATGCTCAATAAGCTGGGCTTTTTTATACTGAATGGCCTGGAAAAGCTTTTTATGGGTCTGTGAAGGGTTGTCTGTCATCATGGTATGAAATATTCCGAAAAAATCTCTGTTTCTGAAAAAGAATTCCAGCTGTAAAAAAGCCATCTCCTCCAGTGCACTTATAGTGTCCAGCTCCGGGTCAATATTTTCATATATAATAGAGCCCAGGTCATCCAGAACATAGGTAACTGTATGGTAGAAAAGGTCCTCCTTGTCCTTGAAATAAAGGTATACAGTACCCTTGGCCACACCGGCCTCTTGGGCCACATCTTCAATAATGGCAGGGTTGTAACCTTTACTGGAAAAAACCTTAAGAGCAGCTCTGAGTATACTTTTTCTCTTTTTCTGCTTATCCTGAGCTCTGGTCATATTTTTACCTTTTAAAAACAGTTTGGGCCAATTGAACAATCTGCCTTATTTCCGAGATTTCTTTCAGAACCGGACAAGTCTCTTTTAATTGACTGACCGTTCAGTCATATTTAAACTAAAGTACATAAACCCTTTGGTCAGGTCAAACAATATATCATCCAATCTCAGCCAAAAAAATTTACACACTCCGGTTTTTTTACTAAATTCATCAGACCTGCACGGAGGGAAAAACTTTTGGACCTGTATAAACCGCCCAGACTCTACTTTTATTGGTTGATGCTGATTTTTTTTCGACCACTTTACAAACTCTATTTCAAACTGAAAGGAAAGGGACTGGAAAACATTCCTAAAAAGGGCCCCTTTCTGGCGGTTGCCAACCACAGTCATCTTCTGGACCCGTTTTTTATAGGGGCAATGATCAAAAGGCCGGTGTTTCAGATGGCCTCCAATGAGTTTTTCAGAAATCCTCTGGTAAAACAGTTTATGTGGGCAATGGGTGCTTTTCCCAGGAAAAAAGGGTTCGTAGATTTTAGATCAATTAAATATGCTATAAAAATAGTCAAAAAGGGATACCCCCTGATTATTTATCCTGAAGGCGGCAGAAACTGGGACGGCGAGACTCTTCCCATATTAACCTCCACCGCCAAACTGGTGAAAATCCTTAACGTCCCGGTTATAGCGGTGGTTTCCAAAGGAAACTACCTTGCGTTTCCCAGATGGGCTGATAAAAAAAGAAAAAACCCCATAACCATATATTTTTCCAAACCGGTACATTTTGAGGCCAAAACATCGGACAGGAAAATAGCAGAATATATCCAGGAAGGGATTTACAACAATGATAATTATACAAAAGTGAAGAAGATAAGAGGCGGAGGACCTGCCCGGGGACTGCCCAGACTGCTCTGGAGATGCCCCTCGTGCAGGAGTATTGATGCACTTACCGAAAAGGACAGATACCATATATTCTGTACCTTATGCGGTAAAATATGGGAAGTAAGTCTCAGTTGTTATATGAGGGAACATAATAGAGATTCCTGGGTGGCTGTTAAAGAGTACTCGGACCGAATGCTGAAACCTGAAGAAATAGTTCCCCTGCAGGAAGATGCAGGTAATCTTCACCCCGACCTGGAGCTGGAACAAAACGAGGATGTTTATCTTAAGTCAAAAAAAGTCACTCTTTTTAATCAGCCCCGGTATCCAAAATTAAACAGGATATCCCGAGGAACACTGTATCTGACAAATAGAAGGCTGTTTTTCCTACCGGATGAGAAATCCGGCCTCTACTCCTACCCCTTCAAGGATATTCGAGGCAGGTCCACGGAAAGAAACTACATTTTTCAGATTATACTTGACCATGACATTGCCCGGTTTGAAATGCCAGGTGAAAGCTGCTACAAATGGGAAGTGGTGTATGACCACCTGAGGAAAACAAACAGCTAAAAGGGTACAGGCTACTTTTTTTGAAAAGTTACCTGTTGATGCCCGGTGGTCCCACGGGGGTGTACCCTGCAAATTACTAACTGCATCTCCAACCCTTGCTATTTACTACAGATGAAGCCGTTGTGTAAAACATAGCGTCTCTGTATCACCCTGTTTAAAAAATCCTGGTCGTGGGATATTACCATGCAGGTATGATTATACGTTTGCAGCACCTGGATGAACCGCTCTCTGTGCTGCTCATCCAGACCTGAGACCGGTTCATCCAGAAGGAGTACTTCCGGCTCCATGGCCAGTACAGTGGCCAATGCCACCAGACGCTTCTCCCCCTCAGAAAGACGGTATGTAATTCTCTTCTCATATCCCTGCATTCCCAGAAGCTCCAGGGTCCGGAAAACTATTTTTTTTGCCTGAGCCCTGGTCCTGCCCAGGTTAAGGGGACCAAACGCCACATCTTCCTCCACAGTGGGGCTGAAAAGCTGGTCGTCAGGGTCCTGAAATAAAAGTCCCACCCTCCGTCTTACCTGGTAGAAATCCTGTCTGGTTTTACACTGGTTGCCAAATACACTGACCGTACCTTCCCAGGGCTCAACAAGACCCATTATTATGTGAAAAAGAGTTGTTTTTCCACTCCCATTATGGCCGGTAAGGGCTGCCTTTTCATCTTTTTTTAGCATAATATCAAGCCCATTAAATACCACTCTTTCGGGGGTATAACCGAACTTTATTCCTCTCAGCTCTATAATGGTATCCCCGGTTTTACTATCCAATCCAGCCATATAATAATCACCGCATATACTGCTGTTAGAACCCCAAAGATAATATCTTTCTTTGAAATAGAAAAATGCTGCAGTACGTAGAACTGTCCGGTGAACCCCCTGCAGAGCATGGCCCTGTAAACTCTTTCAGAACGGTCATAACTGCGGACCAGAAGCATTGCAATTAAATATGCATACGTTTTGTAGGTGTGAACATTGGTATGGGGCCTGAATGCCCTTATCTTAAGTGCATTTCGCATCCTTACATATTCTCTATGAATAACGTGTATGTACCTGTAGCAGAAGAACGTCAACTGGACCAGCTTTTCAGGGACTTTTAGGTGGTAAAGCGCATGAAAAAGTGAAAAAAGCTCAGTAGTTGAAAGAAGAGCAATGATAAAAAATATTACTGAAGCAGACTTTAGAGTAATACTAACCGCATAAAACAGACCCTGATAGGTTGCAGTAAATGTAAAAACAGTAAATACTTCTTCACCGGGTACGCTGAAAGGAAGAAACACCCACACCAGGGCCATAAAACCAAAAATTACCCCCAGACGCCTTAACACCAGCCTGAGTTTCAGTCCGGCGGCAAAAAGAAGCACCACTCCCAGAAAAACTCCTGCCAGAACTGAGCTCAGGTGACTGGAAAGTGAAACAATGAATGCCAGACAGACTGCAGCACATATTTTTACCCTGGGGTCAAGCCTGTGAATCGGGGAGCGGCCTTCTGAGAACTGCTCGAAAATCACACCGAACGCCTACTTTTAAAATAAAGGACCAGGCCCATTATCCCAATAATATACCCAATACCTCCTACTATTTCAGTAATGGAAGGTTTGTTTTTTTCAGCCTTGAGCATGGCGATATCTCTGGAGAGAGGTTTGAGGTGTTTGGACAGCTCCTGGTCTACCACCATTCTTACCTGTTCTATGGCTGCTTCGCTGCCGCCTGGTTTTTCACCTAAAGAGCCATACCTTTTTGCCGATGCTTCCGGCTGGTTTTTTGATGCAGAGACTTTTTCAAGAACACCGCCTGCGGTGCTTTTTTTCTTTTCAGCAGCTGTTTTTTCCTGCTTTTCCGAGACCATATTTTTAACACTACTTTTTTTTCTCTCTGTTTTATCCTCTGCAAGCTTCAATCTGAAGGAAGCTGCATGCCCCATGGAAGCGTCAAGCTTTATTAAAAGCTCCCTGGCCCGGGGAATCTCAAAGCTGAATTCTCCCCTGCTGTCGGTGATTCCTTTTTGTACAAGCCTGCCTTCCTCATCGTATACCCTGATCTTTCCTTTTGCCACCTTTCTTCCATCCTGAAAATAACTTTCAGTATATACTTTACCGCCCTGAACATATGCAAAAACATGTACCTGGTGAGCCAATGCAGACTGTACTCCAGCCCCAAGGCCCATTATCATACCAAGTCCCAGAATTAACACTATATCAAGTTTTTTGAGCAACAGCACGGGGCACCTCCAGCATCTCAGGTCTAACCTTTTTCAACAGCTGGACAATAAATACAGTAATTATTCCCTCTATACCCATTAAAGGCAGATTGGCTGCCACCAGCATACGGGCTATTTGCATAAACTCTTCCCCGGTAAAAACAAGGCTCAAAGCAGTAAATACACTGGCAAGCATCACTGCAAACGCCCCTGCCATAAAAGAACCGATTCCCAACAGCAGGGGTTTTTCACTTTTCACCAGAGTGCTGAAAATAAAGTAGGAGACAACCGCAGGCAGGGCCATGTTTACCGTATTTACCCCCAGAACAGTAATCCCTCCAAATTGAAAAAGGACCGCCTGTAAAAGAAGGCCGATAAGAACAGCGGGGAAACTTGCCCACCCCAGTATCAGTCCCATCAGCCCTATCAAGGTCAAGTGAACACTGGAGGGTCCCACTGGGACATGAATAAGGGAAGCAATAAAAAACGCAGATGACAGGACTGCGACTTTGGGCACCCTGTCATAATCCATTTTTTTCAGTCCTACTGCCGTACCTGCAGCAGCAGCAGCAGCGCCGCCTGCAAGCACCTGGGCTGACAACACCCCATCTGAAATATGCATTTCTGATTCCTTATGTTTTATTGGTTAAATAAGGCTCAACACGCAGGCAAACCAGCGCCTGTACCTGGTGAAATTGTATTAAAAAAACCGATCTTTTACGGCATATCATGTACTTTTACCCAGAACACTGCACCCAGCTCAACCGGATAATCTTTTCCGTCTGAGTGAGCCATCTTCTGCCTGGCTTCAGTTAGAGCGGCAAATGCCCACCATCCTTCCATGGGACACGCATAGGTAAACACACCGTTTTCATCTGCTTTTATTACCTGAGTAATAAACGGGTCTGCCGGAGCCTGCAGGCTTCCGTCTGCAAAATATTCAACTTCTATTTCTGCATAGGGCACCGGCTCTCCGTAAGCCATGACTACTCCCTGAAAAACATTGCCTGTCCACAACCCGTATGGTCTGGTAAGAGGAACAATTTCTGTTTTAAGGCCTACATTCTGGTCCCAGCCCTGTTGAAGACCAAATGCATTGACCACCACTTTAGTATAATGGACGATAAACTTGTCTTCTGCCGGCTCGAAATAGGGCTCCGGTTCAATATAAAATATATGGTCCCCGGGCTGCCTCACAGAATAATTTGCAGAAAAAGCCTGCTTGCCCTGCCCAACCTGCATAGGATTAAGGCTGTCCAGCAGGTCTTTCTTTTTTCCCCCTGTCATCACTCCGAATTCACGGGGTTTTTCCATGTTCATATAATTTCCCTCAAAGGGATGACCAAAAATTACATAAAGCGAAAGATTGGTGCTTTCTCCACTTTCCACTATAGTATTAGAAGGAATAATATACTGAAAATGCGCATAAGCACCAGAGCATACACCCAGCAACAACACCAGAATTCCACTCACAGCAAGCCACTTTTTCATACCTTCTCCCTTTATCCATAATTTGTGCTACTTTAATGTATATTAGTAACACTAAATAAAAAGGTCAAGATATTTTTCAGCAATCCATAAAATTAGTGAATATTTGCTTCCAAAAGTGTTAAAAACATTTTGTTTTTAAGGTGACGCTGCCAGAGAAAAATGCTGGTAAAAAATATGAAAGGTATTTTCAAAACGGAAGGGTACAAACCCTGGACCACACGGCACCGTACCTACTGCATAACCAGGCGGTCTACGTGTATCTCTCTTTACTCTTCATACATATATACCCTGCTCCCGGAGTTTTTGTTTTCTGAGATACTCCCGGTACAGCCTTGAGACATGGTAGTAATTTCCAGCGTGGTGGTACCCGCTTTCGATGTCCGCCCGGTAGAGCTCCAGAAGGTTGGGGAAATAGGGGGACATAAACACCATATTCTGCCTTTTTTCGGGCAGCCTGTCCACAGCACCCAGAATCATATGGTTTTCTACAAGGAAAAGTATCTCCTGGATATCCCCGGAAGAATAATGAAACCTTTTCAGGACCCTGGCTGCAATTTCACGGCTTACCTTGGAATGATCTGGGAAAACCAGCCTGTGTTTCTTTCTCCTGCTGAAGGTGGTGGCCTTCCCTGTATCATGGAGCAAAGCTGCCATCATCAGATTTTTATTTGGTTTTTTTACGCATCTCAGGCACCTCATGGTATGCCAGAAACCATTGCCTTCAGGGTGATGGTCCTTGTCCTGGTTTACTTTTTTTAATGTTGTGACTTCCGGAAGCAGAGCATCAAGAACTCCCCACCGGTTCAACAACACCAGTGATTCATATGCTCTTCCTGAAGTAAGGATTCTGTTCAAATCGCTGGACATGGATTTTGTTATTTTTCTGTACCCCGAAACGAAACTCATGCCTTCCAGCAGCTGGTCCAGTACAGGGTCCACTTCAAAACCGGTTTCACTGAAAAGCAGCGCAGTTTTCAAGGCCAGAGTGGAAAACCCTTTGACTGCCTGCCTGGGTGGTATATTGGTATTAATGACCCCCTTCCTTAATAACTCGTAGGCATCCAGAGGGTCATAAAATATATCCTTCCTGATGTCATAAAAAAAACAGTTAATAGAAAAGGGGGTGAGCGAAGTGGCCTTTTTAAGGGCTTCTTTCTCAGGCTCGGCCAGTCCAGGAATATATACCATCCTGTCTGCATCAAGATCACTTATGTAAAACTGCACAGAATAACCGTCGTTTTTCAGGCGAGCCTGGCCATAACCATCTCCACTGAAAATAATATCCGGGAAAAGCTTTGAAAGGTCACCCAGATCTGCATTGGTTAGGATATTGATATTTCGGGGCTTTTGGTGCAGAAGCATATTCCTGGCAGTATCAAAAGCATAATATGCCCAGTAGCCGTTTTCCACCAGAAGTTTTCCGCACTGTTCGGAACTGAATCCCATTTTAAAAGACCTGTCAGATAAATTTTTTAACACACCAAACAAGCCATACATCAGGCCTTAACATTCTTCATTTTATAATAAAATTTATAATCACAATCGTCCATACCTCTCGTATCCCTAATGCCTGAAATGCCTGATACCGGTAAAAAGCATGGCTATACCTGCATTATTGCATGCCTGTATAACCTCTTTGTCTTTGACCGAACCACCCGGCTGGATAATTGCCCTGATCCCGTTTTTACCAGCCAGTTCCACTGCATCGGGCTGAGGGAAAAATGCATCAGAAGCAAGTACCGACCCCTTGGAGCGTTCTCTAGCCTTGGTTATGGCCATAAAGGTTGAATCCACCC
>JBMCUI010000025.1:0-14841 GCA_048622675.1 Spirochaetota bacterium
GGGTAGCCTTGTCCCCGGTTGTCCCAAGATCATGAGCCAGTATGTACGATTTCATCCCTACTCACCACCTAAAATCAATCGTTAATTTAAAAAACTAAGGTATAAATGAATTTTTTAAACGGGATCATACCTACATGCCCTCTTGCTTCCAGCTGCTCTCTCTATGAATTATTACACCCTCGATTGTTGCTTGCTGCAGACATTCACGTTTTACTCTTTGATGGCCCCCATGGTAAGTCCTCTCACCAGATACCTTGACAGGATCAGGGCAAGAATTATGGGAGGGGTAACCGCCAGAAGAGAAAGCGATGCCACTTTCCAGAAATCAAGCCCTCTTACACTGAGAGAACCTGCAATCATCACCGGAAGGGTCATTGCTTTCTTATATCCGAACACAATAACAAATATAAACTCATTCCACGAAAAAATAAATGAAAGAACATAAACCGCCACCAGTCCGGGGGCAGCAATGGGTAGTGCGATATACACGAAAGCCTTAAAGTGCCCACAGCCGTCTATAAGCGCAGCCTCCTCCAGATCTTTGGGAAGATCGGAAAAAAAATCCAGCATCAGCCATACTGCCAGAGGAAGGTTCATGGTGGTATGAACAATAATGATTGCCAGAATATTGTCCAGCAGGCGGAGTCTCTGCATGATAAGAAAGTACGGGATCAACACTGCAACCGGCGGAAACATTCTCTGCGTAAGAATAAACAGGGAGATGTCCTTGTTTTTCCATTTTTTGAACTCATACCTGGAGAGAGAGTATCCTGCAAAAGAGCCCAGAAGAAGTGCTATGGCACTGGAAACTGTGGCAATGACTATGCTATTTTTGAGAGATCTCAGGGTTCTATCCCCGGTGGTAACAAACGCATCGTGCCAGGCGAACAGGGTGGGTTTGAACTGCTTAAAAGGAATAAAGGTAGCCTTAAAAGACTCTCCCGGTTCTTTAAAAGAGGTAATAGCAGCCCATACAATGGGAAACAGGGTCCATATAGTAAAAATTATGAGAACAGCAAATATAATTGCCACTCCCCAGGGTTTTCGCCTGCCAATACCATGCTCTCTTATCATCGAACTTACCCTCTCTGCTTTCTGAACCTGGAAATCAGGATAATAGCCAGAATTATCATTATGGCGAACAGCAGCCACGATACAGCTGCTCCCCTGCCCAGCTTGAACCATTTCATGCCAATCAAATATACATAGTAGGACAGTGATTCAGTTGCCCCTCCCGGCCCCGCTCCGGTAATACCGAAAACCAGCTCAAAAAGCCTGAACGCATCTATGGCCCTTATCAGGGATATGGTAACTGCAACCGGGGTAATAAGAGGCAGGGTTATATACGTAAACGTCTGCCAGGAGCTGGCTCCATCAACAGCTGCAGCCTGGTACAGCTCGGTGGGAAGCGACTGGAAGGCCGCCAGCATTGCCAGAAACATAAACGGTGTCCACTCCCAGATGTCCACCATGATAAGGGTAAAAGGGGCCACTCTGGCACTGGTGGTCCATTTGACGCCGCTGAAACCGATAAACTTGAGAATCGAATTTATTACCCCAATATCAGGGTGGAGCATCATTCTCCACAAGAACGCCACCGCTATGGGAGGGCAGGCCATGGGTATCAGAAAAATGACCCTGAAGAAGTTTTTCCCTTTGAAGCTCTGGCTTAACAGCGAAGCAAGAAACAAGCCCAGGACCAGCTCCATAGCTACACTTATTCCTACGTACATGCAGGTAAACTTAAGATCATACCAGAAGCGAGAATCCTCAAACAAAAAGTATTTAAAATTGTCCAGCCCCACCCACTGAGGTTTCGGCATAATGTTGGCGTGCCATCTTGTCAACGAAAGGGTCAGGTTCCACACCAGCGGGAGTATGGCCAGAAGTATCAGGTATGTGAGTGCCGGCAAAAGAAAAGCCCACTTGATCTTTATCTTAGAAATGGTATTACCCGCCATGTAAGCTTCCTTGTATATGTCATTCTTTATTCAAACAGGGTGCCATGAACGGCACCCTGTTTTTTTCCAGGATTAGCTTTTTAATCCAATCCCAGTGATCCGCGGTAATACTCTTTCTGCTGCTGTTTTCCTCTTTCTTCGGTTATCCTCACCCAGTCTTTATATATCCGCTGGCAGCCATCTTCAGGAGATATCTCGCCTGAGAGTACCTTGTTCAGATGGGTGTCCAGTACATTGTAGTACTCCGAACCACCAGGTATCATCAGGTCTGTAACTGCATACGGGTCGCTGAGGATATCTTTTACTCCCGCCAGGAACCTTCTGGCAGACTCTCTATCCCATCCACCTCTGACCCAGGCATCCAGTGCCTCGAAGTGGGACTCTCTCCAGGGGTTTGCACCAGTGTACCCGTGAATGCCGCATACATCCAGCAGGGAGTGCTCCTTGTTGGTAATGTAGGTCCCGAACTTGTATGCAGCATCCTTGTGGGGAGCGCTCTTGGGTATTATCCATACCCAGCCGCCAAAATCAAGGAAGTTGACCTGGTGCTGTTTTTCAACCCACTGGCCGGTTTTTCTGTCCCAGTACTTTTTGGCTCCGGGAAGAGGACCGTAGCCCAGCTTGCCCTTTACCTTGCTTCCGTACTTCTCCGGGTACTGGGCCTGAATGGCTATATCCGCCCAGTCAATTGCCATTGCTGTTAAACCAGAAACATACGCCTGACGCAGCTCTGAAAAACCGTATCCGAGCAGTCCCGGAGGTGCATAATCTGCCAGCTCCTTGATCATTTTCATAGCTTCTATCCAGCCGGGAGTGTTGCACAGAGGCTCCATGGTTTCAGCATCAAAGAACATGTTGCTCCGGTAGTTGGAAGGCTCGCCTGCAACAGTGGCATACTGGGCTGCAAAGTCCAGGTAGGACCACATGGCCTGGGTATTCTGCTGGGCAATGTAGGCCATCCCATACTCCACCTCTCCGTCATTGTCCCAGTCCCAGTCGTTGAAAAACTCGGCAAGGTCCCTTACCTGGCTCCAGTTTGACGGGGGCAGATCGTACATGTACCCGTACTCCTTCTTGAACTGCTCCTGGTATTCCTTGACTTCAAGGGCATCGGTCCTGTAATAGAACAGGTGGTTGTCCCCATCGTATGGGAAAGCCATTATGTCGTCGCCCCATTTCACAATATTTTTTATACCAGGCATCACATCATCCCAGTCAGGGTACCCGAACTTCTCCATGTAGGGGTCCAGCACTTCCACATGCCCTCCACCGAAAACGTCGCCTTTCCAGGTGACCGGTATGCAGGCAATATCAAAGGAGCCTGCCTTGGTCCTGAACTCAATCCACATCTTTTCCTCCAGGGTGGCATAGGGGACCAGCACCACATCAATTTTTCCACCTGTTTCCGCTTCCCATATGGGCTTCCAGGTATCAACAACCTGAATATGGGGGTCTGTAACCAGAACTGTAATGGGTACGGTAAGGTCCACTTCCGGCTCGGCCGGTGCTGCAGCTTCTTCCTCCTTTTCGGGGGGAGGAGCAGGTTTTTCAGCTTCCTTTTTCCCGCCTCCTGCATATGCCGCACAAAAGCCGAACACTAACACCACAGTAACTATAGCTGCTTTCAGCCAAAACTTTTTCATAACTAACCTCCTTTTGTAGACAAACTAATGATTTTTAAATTGTTACCCTATTAACCGGGAAAACATCAAACTCTTATTATCACCTCCCTTCAAAATAAAACAAATATATTCTCAAAAATCTAATCAGTTTTGAGCAACCCGGCAGCGAACCGTATTACTTTCAGAAATACCTTTACTGCAGGAAATTCTGATCACCAGTTCACTTTTCAACAGCAGCTCACGGGGGCTATTGGAAGCACCATTTTCAATTTTATCCACCAGCAGCTCTATTGCTGTTCTGCCTATCTCTTCGGTGGGCTGTTTTATAGCTGAAACCGGACATTTTAAAAACCGGAACCATTTGGAATCATCGAAAGATACGATACCTATATCAGAAGGTATATTCATTCCAGCTTCTTCAACTGCTGCCAGAGTCTCAAAGCATATGTTGTCGTTTCCACATATTACTGCATTGATGCCACCGCATTTTAAAAGCCATCTTTTAATGGAAGAAATAGTATCCTGGTTCTTATACTTTACAATTTTAATCAATGGTGAGCCCTGTCCTGTCTCTGAAAGGGCTTTCTGGTAGCCTTCAATTCTTTTTTCCATGGTGTACACTTTTGTATTATAGCCAACAAACCCTACTCTGGAGTACCCCCTGTCCAGTAAATGGAGAGCAGCCTTCCTGCTGTCTCCAACATTATCTATACCAACAAAATCCCACCCACTATTAAGGAGCTTTCTGTCTATCTGCACAGTTGGCAGCCGGCCAAGAAACTGCTCATCAAACTGCTGAGCTGTATTAACAGGGGCAAAAATAAGTCCATCAATACCCTTCTGCATGAGTATATCGATGTAAATTTTTTCTTTCAATGAATCGTCCTCCGAATCACACAGCATAATATTGTAGCCCATCTTATTGGCATTATTTTCAATAGAGCTTATAATTTCAGAAAAAAAAACTTCACGAATATTCGATATTATAATACCAATGGTTTTGGTTCCCTTGCCCTTAAGGCTTCTTGCCATCAGGTTGGGCCTGTAATTCAACTCCTGAATGACTTCAAGTATTCTTTTTTTGGTTTTTTCTTCTACGAATCGAGTACTATTTATCACATGGGATACCGTTGAGATAGAAAACCCTGCTCTATCTGCAACATCTTTTATGGTAATTTTACTCTTTCTCATGGGCCGTTTTTTATAAATAATCGTTTGCGCAAACGTTTGTATGCATTATTAGCGCATACGAAACTAAAAATGTCAAGGAAAAAAGGCATCTGCCTTAACAGCTCCCTCCTCAGGGTTCCTGCCGTCTTTTGCTCATACACCTCCAGGTAAAAATTCATCGACCTGTTTGTTCAACCAGCAGGGGATATCAGCAGCCAACCCTACTTTCCCAGCTCGGAGGTGAAGCCTCGACGCAGATGGCGGTTCAACAACAGGGCCACCACCACGATGGGGGTCACAACAGCAATAGACCAGGCAGACAGCAACCCCCAGCGCACAGCGGTTTCCATACCACCAAGGAAGCGGGTCAGCCCTACGGTTACGGTCTGTGCATACCTTCCTGAAAGAATGAGGGCGAAGAGGTACTCGTTCCAGGCGAAGATCAGCGAGAGGATGGTCACCGTAGCCACTCCCGGCAGTGCGCAGGGCAGTACCACCCGAAAGAAGATCACTCTCTGGGAGGCCCCATCAATGGCCGCCGCCTCGTCGATGTCCCGGGGAATGTCGTCGAAAAATGCCCTCATCAGCCAGATGACCAGCGGCAAATTGATAAGGATATAAACGAATACCAGTCCGTGCAGGGTACCGATAAGTCCGAGCTGCACCATCAGGAGAAACAGGGGTAGAGCGAATACGATATAGGGCATGAAGCGCACTCCCAGTACCACCATCATGATGGTCTTTCGACCGGGAATTGCAAAGCGGGAAAGCCCAAAGGCCGCAGGAATACCGAGCCCCACGCAAAGTGCCACTGAACCCACACTCACTATGGCACTGTTGCGGAAGTGGATAAAGAACATCTCCTTACCGGCAACCTCAAGGTAATTGGCCAGAGTAGGACGAAATACAAGAACCGGCGGCACCCGCATCAAATCCCCCGGAGTTTTAAATGAGGCCAGCAGGACCCACAGAAGCGGAAAAACCGCCAGGAAAATGGCCAGAAGGATTGCCAGCCCCCGCAGGTTTTTCAGCAAGTTCTTCCTGGTTTTATACCTGCCGGAACGACCGCGTGTTACATCTCTCATGACCATCTCCTTCCTTCTGACCCGCGCAATGTCAAGAGCAGTATTACCAGACACACAACGCCGATCGCCAGCATCATTACTGTAGCCCCGGCGTTAGCGTATCCCACCTCAAATGTCCTCAGGGCCACATTGTAAACCCAGATGCTCAGCAACTCGGTATCGAAAGCCGGACCTCCCCGGGTCATGGTGTACACGATGTCAAACATTCGATAGTCAATGGTGATTCGAAAGATCAAGGTGAACATGATAGTTCCCCTGATCATAGGTATGACTATATAACGAATTCTCTGCCAGTACCCTGCTCCGTCCAGAATGGCCGCCTCCAGCGGTTCTTTAGGCACGCTCACCAGAGCGGCCTCCATAATGAGCATCACAAATGGGGTCATGAACCAGATAGTCACAATAACCACAGAAACAAAAGCCCACGGCGAAGACGCTACCCACACTGGGCCGCGTATTTTAAATAGACTCAGAAACCAGTTGACCAGGCCCACGCTGGGCTCGAAAAAGAAGAACCTCCACATCAGTGCAGACACTACAGGGGTCATAATCATCGGCAGACTCAACAAAGCCATAGCCAGGTTCTTTCCCCGGAAGGGTTTCTGCACCAACAGTGCAAGCAGAAACCCCAGCACCATAGTACCGCTCACGGAAATCAAGGTGAACAGGAAGGTCAGGCCCAAAGAGTGCAGAAAGCGCAGGTCTCCGAACAGCTGGAGGTAGTTGCCTAAACCTACCGGCTCCCGGGCTGCAGTACGGTGCAGGTGCCAGCTCCATAAACTGGTGCGCACCGCATAAGCAACCGGTAAAAAAGCGATTAGTAGCAGCACCACGATGCTGGGACCGATATAAAGAGCCGCCTTAACATACTCCTGTTTCCGTCTGCTGAGTAACATTGCCTGCACCTTCCTCATCTCTGGTAATATGAAGGTGGAGCCCACAGCGGATAGAAAGAAGAAAAAAGTGACCACTTTCTCGCCGCCATTGGGCTCTCGTTATAAGGTGGCTCTTCATGGAGGTGCGGTTCTCAGTCCACCGCCCAGAAGCCACTGTCCGTTAGTGCTGCTGCCACCTATCGATAATTTCCTGCATTTCCCGTGCAGCGCTCTGCAGCCCAGCCTCGGGGGTCTCCCGGCCCAGCGCTACGTTATGCCAGGTGCTGGACATCACTTCAAATAAAGAGTGGGATACTCCCAGAGTGGGACGCTGTTTGGCGATGTGGGAGAGAGAGAAGTTGGCAATTGGAAAAAACTCCTCGGCCCACGGATATTCGGCGTACACCTCCGGAGACTCATAAATACCTTTGAGGGTAGCGCTGCCTCCGTTCAAATACCATTCTAAAGCCCTCTCCTTATTGCCGAACATCCAGTTCAAATAAGTAAAAGCTGCCTCAGGGTTACGCGAATGTTTGGTTATGGCCAGGGAGCCGCCACCGAGCACTGCTTTGCCGGTCTTCAGCCCGCTTTCCGGATGTACAGGCACCACAGCGTAGCCTACTTTGCCAGCCACATCGCTTTTCTCCGGGTCATTGGCATCCAGACCGATATGGAACCATCCTCCAGTCATGGCCAGCCTTCCCTCATAGAACCAGGGAATGTGGTCCCCGTAGTCCCAGCCCAGCACCCCTGGTGGCTGGTAGTTCTGCAGCTCTTTGGCATACTGCATGGCAGCGAGTGCCTTTGGACTGTCCACCGTGACCTGATAGTCCTCGTCGAAATACTCCTCTCCGAAGGTCCAGATCCACGGCATGATATACAGGTTGCCGTATGCCACACCGGTCTGAGGGTAGCCGAAGCCGTACATATCGATGCTGCCATCCCCATTGGTGTCCCGTGTGAAAAACTTGGCCAAATCCATGAACTGCTGGGTGGTTAATGGGTCCTCCAGGGTCGGAATCGGCAGGTCGTAGCCGAAACGTTCTCGGAACTCACGGCGTTCCTGCGGGTCTTCAAACAGGTCCTTTCGGTACAACAGGACAGTGGTATCGGCAAGGTAGGGAAAACCCCATATCTCCTCACCGATGCCGTAGCGGCTGATTTCGATGGCAGCCGGCAGGAAGTCCTCTCTTTTGAAGTCAAGCTTTTCCATATAGGGGTTCAGCTCCAGGATATAGTCGTTTTCCATCAGCTCACCCAGATAGCCCGGCGACAGGTAGATGATGTCAAAATACCCGGATTTAGCTGCGAACTCAAGCATCATTTTGTCCCGCAGGCTGTCGTAGGCATGCTGCTCAATGTTGACCCGAATGCCGGTCTCATCATAGAAGTCATCCAGGTAAGGCTTCAGGGCATCAGAAATACTCCGCGCCAGCAAGCCCACATTCAAGCTGACACCTTCGTACGGTCTTGCCTCGGGTTTTGGAGCCTCCTTCTCCGGTTCAGCCTTACCCCCGGCGTACATTGCTGCCGGAACCATCAACAGGACCGAAATCACAAATGCAATAATGATTTTTGTCTTCATGTCTTGTTCCTCCTTTTACTTTTTAATTTCTTCTACTAACCATGTTAAATGCAGTCATGGGCTGTGAAATACCGAAAGTACATCATAAAGGAGAACACTCTTCTGCTCGGTCATTTCCAGCAGAGTGTCGTGAATGCTCTCCCGGCCATGGCCGCTCATCTTCACCCCACCGAAAGGAAGGTTTTCCACCCTGACCGCAGAGGACCAGTTGACAATGACTCCTCCTGCGTTTAATCTATAAGCAATGTTTAATGCTCTTGAGAAATCATTGGTAAATACCGCTGACTGCAGACCATAAGGACTGTGGTTAGCCATATCAACAGCATCTTCAATGCTCTTGAAGGAGACCAGTGGAGCAACCGGTCCAAAGGTTTCTTCACAAAATAAACCTGTATCAGCAGGGACATTAATTAACACCGCTGGATCGATAAAAGCTCCATGCCTGTTTCCCCCGGTTGTAAGCTTTGCCCCATTCTCTACAGCCTCTTTGATACGTGATTCTACTCTGATGGCTGCCTTTTCATTTATCACTGGACCCACATCAGTTTCTTCTTCCATTGGATCACCAACTTTTAAAGCTCCGGTCTTTTCAGCCAAGATCTCAGAAAAATTATTATAAACCTCCGAATCCACCAGAACCCGTTTTACCGCGCAGCATATCTGGCCATTCCCACGGGCCAGCCGCCCAAGAATCACTGCATCTGCAGCTTTCTCAAGATCAGCATCAGCACAGATAATCATGGGGTCATTGCCGCCTAACTCCAGATGGACTTTCTTAAGAGAGTTTGCAGCAAGCTCCGAAACCCTTGTCCCGGCTTCGGCACTGCCGGTCAGGGTAATCATCTGTATATCATGACTTTGAGCCAGAAACTCACCGATCAACTCCCCCGAACCAGTAACCATCTGATGTGCAGCTCTGGGTATCCCTGCATCTTCAATCAGCATGGCAATTTTAAGAAGTGCAAGCGGACAGTCACTCGGTGGTTTGACTATAACAGCATTACCAGCTGCTAGAGCTGCTGCCGCCTTATGTGAGTACAGTTCCACCGGATAATTGAAAGGAACTATAGCTGCAACCACCCCAACGGGTTGACGAATTGTAACAGCAAAATGTTTTTCCATTCCCTGGACCATGTCCAGACTGCTTGCTCTCCCAAAGAGACGCTTGGACTCTTCAGCAAAACCTCGAAATATACGAATAGCTGCATTCATTTCTTCGCGGGTCTGTGTGATAGGTTTACCATTTTCCTGCGTAAGCAGCCTGGCCAGCTCTTCGCGCATGTCCTCCATAGATTGTGCTGTCTTATATAAAATATTAGCACGCTCATAGGCAGGCATTCTGCACATACGTTCCCTGGCCTGCTGTGCGGCATAAACAGCCTGCTTTATGTCAGAAAGATTGCCCTTTGGCACAGTGTCGATTTTTTCTCCAGTTGCAGGATTAAACACTTCGATTACTTCATCATCTGAAGCATGTTTCAACTCGCTATCAATTAACATCTGCATGTGAACTCTCCATTTCTTATTGATTAGTTCATTATTTGTATTTTTAATTCATTTTCTGCATTTTAGCATGCATTATGAAATCTGTCAACAATATTTGTTCTAAATATATTTTCATGTTGCAAATTCCGAGTTTGGTAGTAAAGACAACTTATCTGCAGAATTATTTATAGCAGGATTATTTATATAGGAAGTAAGAGGAAGATTATTGAAAATCCCTTACCAGGCCAGCCCACCAAGATGACGGGATAATTTCCGGGAAGATTCAAGCATAATTTCTCTAAGCTTATTAAGCTGCTCAGGAGTCAAACGGGAGTCAGGACCTGATATGCTGATTCCTCCCTCTACCCTCCCGCCTCGCTTGAATACCGGTACAGCAATACACCGCATACTATCGGACAACTCATGATCATCAATGGCATATCCCTGTGAGCGAATTTTCAGCAACTCCCGGCGAAGCTGGTCAGACTCAATTATTGTTTGAGAAGCCATCTTCGGCAGCCCGGAGGATATAACCTTCTCAATAAAGCGAACATCCTGGTATGCAAGCAGTACTTTACCAATAGCTGTGGCATGAAGTGGTGCCCGATCACCTATCTGGAAATCCACATCAACAAGTTGCGACCCTTTTACCTTATGGACAAGGACTGCCTCTTTTCCGGCTAATACCGAATAATGGAGGGTTTCCTGCGTTACAGCAGAAATTTCCCTAAGCGTCTGCACAATAAGTTTTGTAACTTCGTTTTCTGCCAGAAGATTGCGGCTCAATGAGACTACCTTGTAGCTCAAAGAATAACGCTTGGTGGTGCCATCACGATTAATAAAACCAGCCCTTTCAAGGGTTACCAGCATTCGGTATGCTGTGGTCTTATCACACATCAGTCTCTCAGCCACATCTCTAACAGCAAGCTCCTGCTGCGATGCAGCAACTACTTCAAGTGTCCGGAGTGCCTTTAATGCAGTCTTGCTTTCAACATAACTATTGTTTGACACGGGGTTATACCTTTAATTCAAATATTGCATACAGTTCAATTTATGCATGGATATTAAATATAATAATTTACACTCTCCTGTCAAATATTAATTTATCTCCTGCTGCTTCTCCAATATCATTTGCCATGCGTTCCACCTCCTGACAGGCTCCGATAAGCAACTATAGTCTACCGGACAACCCTTCTATTTGCTCAAGTGAAAAAAGCAGACACACCTCTCTTCTTCCATTTCAAACATTAATGCTGGTAAACCCGGTTGAGAATATGTATCTAAAATTGATCCTTTCTCCATTGGAGATTTGATTTCTAGTATTTTTCATACTAATTTTATGGTTGCCTGATCTATACGTGAAAATTACAGCTCTGTGTAAAACAATCTGTGGAAACAGTACAGTTTTCACAAAAAATATATAAAGGAGGAGCTATAAAATGCAGTACAGATTTTTGGGGAAAACGGGCTTAAAAATCTCAGAACTTGCTATGGGCACCCAGACCTTCGGCTGGGGAGCTGATGAAAACACAGCCCATTATATGGCTGACCTGTTCAGAGATGCTGGGGGTAACTTTTTTGACACTGCAAATATCTACAACAATGGTACTGCTGAATCTATGCTCGGCACCTGGATTAAAAAACAGAATAACAGAGATTCCCTTATCATTGCTTCAAAAGTATTTTTTCCTACCGGCAATGAACCCAACGATACCGGCCTGTCCCGTAAACACATTCTAAACTCAATTGATCAAAGCCTTCAAAGATTACAGACCGACTACCTTGACCTCTATCAGATGCACTGCCAGGACAACTCTACCCCTATTGAGGAAACCCTTGCGGCTCTTGATGATGTGGTAAAATCAGGAAAGGTACGATATGTGGGGGCTTCCAACTATAACCCCTCAACACTGCAAAAGGCCCTTATGTTAGGTAAAATAAATGGATGGGCCGGGTTTAGTTCGCTTCAGGCGGAGTACAGCCTCATTGTAAGAAGCACCGAGTGGGAGCTCCTTGCTTTATGCATGGAGGAAGGTCTGGGATTTTTGGCATGGTCCCCTCTGGCAGGAGGATGGCTAACCGGAAAATACCAGCGAAACAGGCCTGCTCCACCGGACAGCAGAGTGGGGAGAAAGGACCGCTGGGACGACCAGCCCGAGCAGAGAGAAAGTGAGCTTACCCGGAAGGTGGTAGACACAATTATGGAAATTTCATCCAGCAGGGGTAAATCTCCTTCACAGATTGCCCTGAGATGGCTTTTACAAAAGCCGGGGGTAACTGCTCCTATAATCGGTGCCAGAACACCTGAACAGCTTGAACAGAACCTGGGTTGTCTAAACTTTGATCTCACCGAAGAGGAAATGGGCCAGCTGAACAGTGCCAGCAGCATACCTCTACCCTACCCATACAGGTTCATTCAGAGGTATACCAGGAAGAGATGTACAAATTAATTCAAAAAAATACTTGACTTATAAGCAACATCAGGAGATAATGTCAACATTGGTATAATGCACCAAAAGTGTTTAACTAAAACTTGCAAAGGAGGGTACATGAATGAAAGTCTTTAGAGTAGTGCTTATTGGTTTATTCCTGGGTACAGCTGTACTGGCATTCTCTGCTGATGTCAGGTTGTCGGAAAACTTCAATCGCACCTCCCTACCACCGAAATGGATGCCAGTAAGCGGGAATTGGCAGATTATAAATGGCCAGCTGGTCCAGAGGGATACTGAAGAGACTATGGCCATGATCACTGTTCCGGTAAGGCAGTCCGGAACTATGCTTTATGAGTTCGATATGGAATATGTGAGGGGCGGTGAAGATGACTATGCTGGATTCGGGTTCCATATTTGTGTGAATAACCCCAGCAAAGTAAGAAGCTGGGGCAATGGCCAGTCAATACTGGGGTGGATAACATGGGACCCCGGGCATTATGGCCCCCCAGGAGCATTTATACAGGTTTATGAGAGCAGGGGCCTGACTGATATGGGACTTTATGAACGGGTTTATCCCTCTCCCGATCCACTTAGATACGGAGATTTACTGGCCATACCTGATAAATATTTAAATTATGAGTACTTGGAATATACCGTGCCCTTCAAGCTGGAAGTCAACACCAGAACTGGAGAGGGTAAATTTTACGATCCCATGGACCCGGACAGGTACTACTATCCATTCGACCTGGGCGCTCCTATAAGACCCGGCAGCTACTTCAGCTTCAGAACTAACAGTGTATCGGTTAGGCTGGACAACCTGAAAATAACAAAGCTGGATTAGGCAACCTGAAAATAAAAAGGGTTATACTCTTCTTCAAAGGAGTATAACCCTTTTTAAAATTGTGTTTACATTGTATCTGCCACATTGTCAAAAAATTTCTAAGCAAGTTACTGATGTAAAAAAAAGACCAAGCAGTGAAGAAAAGTGTACTAAAACCTGGAGATTAAGAAATTATATCTTTCAAGCATGATATGGTTCTCGTAGAAATTAGTCACATTGTATTCAATGGGATTTGGAAGTATGGTACTTAGTTTTATATAATTCCTGGTGGTAAGCCGATCAAGGGGTTGGTGGAAATAGTAATGGGCTGCACTCCCGATTCCAAATACACCCTTTCCCCATTCTATATAATTAAGATAAAGCTCCAGAATCCTCTCCTTGGTAAGGACGAGGTCCATCTCGATAGCTATCAACACTTCAATATACTTTCTGAGATAACTTTTAGCCGGAACTAAAAAGAGGGAACGGGCCAGCTGCATGGTAATGGTGCTGCCTCCATATAGAGGGTACCCTACTCTTTGATTTACCTGGTAAGCACGGAGTAATGCCTGAAAATCAACACCATGGTGGTGGTAAAACTTATAATCCTCTACCTTGATTACCATTCGTTTGACCTGAGAAGAAATACGCTCAACAGGTACGTAGTCAACCGGCTTGATGTGGTAGTTGTAGAATACTTTTCTATATACCATTAGAGAGGTAATCGGAGGATTGAATAAAGAAAAAAGCAAACAAAGAGCACCTACATTAACAAACAGTATGCCATGCAGCGCTGCCAGGGCCAGGGCCACCAGCCTGAGCAGTTTTTTAGCAGGAAAATATTTTTCACGGTAATATCTCTTATTTTTCCAGAATTTCATATAGTACTCGTTCTCAACACACAAGTTTGGTTTATATCAGGGGTGAGTATTTTTCTTTATCATAAATAATCTCACCCCAAATAACGATATTTAAATAAAGTAATCAAGGTGTAATTTCAAGTCCATACTATAAAGTACTGCCATGAAGTTTCAGCGGATAACCAGCAAACTACTCTTTTGCATAAATCATTCCCTTCACATAATAAATAGCAAACCATACCAAACCCTCTCACATCTGGTTAATTTAAAAATAATCCAGGAGCTTTTAAACTTTTTTAAAAAAACATCTCTCAGTATAAAGCAATTTCATACAAAATTGTCTTTTAAGTGGGCATTTTTAGCTGGATATATCTTTGTAGTACTGGTTTTTTTGCTTCTATGTGTCCACCAGGTACTAAAAATCAGAAAGCCTCTGTTTATAAAATTTATGGTTACACATGAAAAAGAACTGCTTTTGTCCATGGACCTGGAGGAAAAAATCGGCCAGACTCTAATTTTTGGCTTTCATGGCTACAGTCTGGACTACGATTACCAACAGTGGCTCGAATCAGGAAGATTGGGTAATATTAAAATTTTTCTCCGAAATGTACTCTCCAAAGACCAGATAATCGATCTCACCAGTGCTATTAATTACCTGGTAAATAGCTCCAAGCACGGTATTCCTCCGTTTATTGCTACAGACCTGGAAGGAGGGACTGTGTATCATGTACGATATCCGGGGGTATCAGTTGCACCAGCAGCAGGTTTTTTAGGGGCAACGGGGAACCCCGAAAATAGCAGAGATGCTGCACGTCTGATTGCCCTGAATCTGCTGAGTCTGGGAATAAACATGAACTTGGCTCCCTGTGTTGATGTACTGACAAATCCTCATAATAGTGTTATTGGAACCAGGTCCTACAGCTCCGATCCGAACACTGTATTTAAT